>URCX01000001.1 GCA_900546465.1 uncultured Bacteroidota bacterium
TAAACAAACCACATGATCATATTGATTTTTAAAACCAGGCTCATACTTCTTGTAAAATCCTCTTACAACTTTATAATAAAATTGTTCTTTATGAGGATTAAACCACACTACTAACTTAGTTCTTATTTTGAGTATAAAGTCTTAATAGTTCTTCTTCAGCCTGTTCCAAAAATACTGTTTTCGTATAAGTAGGTGTTAGATGTACTTCCAAAGCAATATATTTTTTTCCAAGCTTTGAAACTTTTTCGACTAATTCACATTTCATAACTCTCCCACTCCTCTCTAAAATTTTTTATAGAAAGATAACACCCCATTAGTTTTAGAAAGAAGAATAAGATGCATGTTGTTATCTCTCTATGTGTACACATTCTCCCTATTGTGTACATTTAAATAATAACATACACATGTGTACATTGCAACACAAATGTAAACAAAATAAAATAATTGTGTAGAGGTGAAAGAATGGAATCTGCAACAATAACTATAAGAACCACTTTAGAATTAAAACAAAAATTAGATATGATGGCACTAGAAGAAAATAGAACACTATCTAATCTTATTGATACGATTTTAAAGAAGTATGTTGAAGAACACGAAAAAAAGGACCAATAGGTCCTTTTATTATGTAATCTAATATATGTTACACACTATATATTATATGAAGTTTAATATTCTTTGAATTATTCTTTATAGTTATTCATATTTAATTATTAATTCTAACTTATATATTTATTACTTATATTGTTTATTATAAAAAAACTATATAGTTAACTATATAGTATATTTTTGCTTTTGATTTAAACTAAAAATGTTTTAAATTATTTTTCACATAATATTTTTTTTGTAATATCATATTCATTATCATATTTGCAAACACTGTAATCATCATCATAAGATTTACAATCATATGCATAAGAACATTTATTATCAAAGTCATCATTGATGTAATAATCAATTTCTTCAACTACTCCATTTATAAAATATATTATAATAGGAGTAGTTATTACTTATTACTTTAGAAAAGAGGTGGATAATACATGAATAAGTTTATTACATTTTTATTTGCTATATTGTTCACTATTTGGACAATAAGACTTTATTATAAACTGTATGATAAGAAGACAAGAAGATATATTTTGCTTATTGGATTACTTATTGTATTTTGGATGTTAATAAGAATTATAAAAGGAATTGCAGTTTCTCCACTAACAGAAAGAATGTGTTGGTATCTGTATTATTTGCCACTAATCTTTATTCCAACACTATATTATATTAGTTCATTATCATTATTAGGTAAAATGAATAAAACAAAGAAAAAAATTATATATTCAATTTCGTGCTTTTTATTACTCCTTGTTTTAACTAATGATTTTCACGAATTAGTATTTAAATTTGTTAAAGGAATAGTTTTATTTGATGATTATAAACATTTTATAGGATATTATTTAATATCTATTTGGATATTCTATTTATTTAGTAAAAGTTTAATAGATTTAGCAATTTATAGAATGAAAATAAAAAAAGATATAAAAGGATTTTTACCGTTTATAGTAATATTACTAGGTCTTACATACACAATTCTTTATGTGTTAAATATTCCTTATGTAAGAGGTATAAATATGTCCATTGTTAATAGTGCATTAATTTGTGTAGGCATTGAACTTGCTTTTTATCTAAATCTAATTCCTAATAATAGTAAATACAAAAGTAGATTTTCTAATTCTAATTTAAATATGGCTATTATTTCATTGGATGGTAAAACTAAATATACTACGAATGTGTTTGATAATATTCCTAAAAAATTATTAGATGATATAAATAATAATAGTGTAAAAGAAACATATAAAAATAAAAATATTATTTATGATATAAAAAAGAACAAAGATAGTTATGTTATCTTAAAAAAAGATTTATCTAGTATTCTTGAACTTGAAAAAGAAATAAATGAACAAAAGAAAGAATTACTTGAACAACAAGAAAGTATAAGATTAGAAGAAAAAACTAAAAAAGAATTATATGAAATGCAAATAAGAAAAGATGTTATAGATAAAGTTGAATTAAAACTTACTGAAAAAAGAAATGAAATTAAAAAAATATTAAAGAAGAAAGATGTATCCACAAAAGATTTTGAAAAAGTTAAAAGAATTATTATATATAGTAAAAAGAAAAGTATGTTAATAATATCTGAAATTAATGGAGATTCTTATAATGAAAATGGAATTAAAACATTATTAGATGAATTATTAAATAGTATGAAGAGTGCTAATATAAAGAGTTTTATTAGTATTAATAATAAGATGACAATAAATGGTAATATAATGTCTTTATTATATGATATTGTATATGAACTTATAGAAAGTAGTAATGATAAATCTATTGTATTATTTATTTCTAAAGAAAATAAGAATGTTAAACTAAAAGCTATTATAGATACTGATAAGTCTTTAAAGGATAAAATAAAAATAGATCCAAGTGTTTTGATAAAAGAAAAAATATATGATACAGATATAGAACTAGAATTTGTTATAAAAGGTGGTGTTATAAAATGAAATTATTACTTATAATTACCATTATAATTACATTAATACAAGTTGTTAGAGTATCTACTTTCTTTTTAAGAAAAGATGCATCAAGTATTAAAAAAATATTTGAATTATTAATATTAATAGTTATGGTTATATTAGAGTATTTTAATTTACTTGATATTTCTAAAATAACTATGTATTTATCTTTGTTATTATCAATTTATATTTTGATTAGTTTTATATATGAAAAATTATGTAAAAATGAATATATATCAGTTTTATCTGTTAAAAAAGGTATTGATGCATCTGATACTGGAATAATGTTTTTAGATGATAATAATATTATTTTAATAAATAATTTATTTTCTGATATTTTAAAAGGACTAAATATTACTGAAGACTTTATAAACAATCTAATAAAGAGTAGTTTTAAGAAAGTAAATAATAATTATCTACTAAAGCATAATGATAAAGTATATATGTTAAATATATATGATAATAAAGAAGTATCTTTAATAGATATAACAGAGTTATATTCTTTACAAGAAGAAGAAAAGAAACAAAATAAGCAAATTAAAGAAAATAATGATAAATTATTACTTGCTATTAAAAATGTTGAAGAATTAGAAAGAGAAAAGAACTTATTAAAACTTAAAAATGAATATCACGATATAATAGGATATAGACTTGCTTTGTTTGATAAATATTTAGAACAAGAAAATAAGGATATAAATAACATATTAAAATTATTAGATAGTATTTATGAAGATTTTAATTCAAAATTAGATAGTAATGAAAAATTAAAAAACTTGATAAATATGTATAGTATTATTGGAATAAATGTTAAATTTTTTGGTGCTTTACCTATAGATGAAGAAAAAGGTATAGTATTTTTTGAAATAATAAGAGAAGCTATTACTAATGCTATTATTCATGCTAATAGTAAAAATATTAAAGTAGTTATAACTGCTCGTGATAATTATATAGAAATGGTTATAACAAATGATGGTAATAAACCAAAAAGTGTTATATTTGAAAATGAGGGAATTAAAGGAATGCGTAAGAAATTATCTAATATAAATGGTAGTTTAAAAGTTATAACTGATGATAATTTTAAATTAATAATAAAAGCATAAAAAAGAAGAAATAAATTTTACAAAATATTTCTTCTTTATTTTTGATTAGGAACAATATATCCGTTACTTAAACAAAATATAGTAAGTTTAGTTATGTTATCAAATTCTAGTTTTGTAAGAATATTTGAAATATAATTTTTTAAAGTACCTGAGGTTATATTTAATTCTTCGGCAATTTCATCTCTATCTTTAGCTTCACATATACATCTTATTATTTTAATTTCTTTATCTGAAAGATCTTTAAATTTTTCACTTTCTTCACTATACATACAATTATCTGGAAATAGAGTATATCCTTTTAGAACTTGACTGATACTAAAAAGTAATGATTCACTATCTGTGTCTTTATATATTAGTCCATCTAAATTATATTCTTTAGCAGTATTTAAAAAAGTAATTTCTGGTACACCAGTAATAGCAAGTATTTTTACTTTGTTATGAAATTTATCTTTTACTTCTTTAGCATATTCTATACCATTAGCACCTTCTTTAGTAACTACATCAGTTAATATTAAATCAGGTTTATATTTTTTATATAAATTCATCATATCTTTAGCACTAGTACATGTACAGACAATATCATAATCATTTGATAAAGTATTCTTTAACATATTGTTAAGCAGTGCTTGATCTTCAATAATCATTATTTTCTTCTTATTTACCATAATATTCACCTCAAGAATATATAAATATTATATCATTAAAGTTGAATTTTTCATATATAAAACAATGAGTTTAATAGAAAAACTATTACTTTTGTCATATTTTTTCTTAAATTTGTATTACTTTTTTCATCTATTAAAGAAAGTGAAAATAATATATAATATTATTAGGAGGAGATAGTATGTTTACTAAAAGTAAAGAAAAAGAAGAAAAAACTTCTAAAAATAATAAGAAAAGAAATATTATTTTAATAGTAGCTGGTCTATTGCTATTAATAATTATTTTATTCTTATTATGGTTCTTTAATCGTAAATTTGAAGTAACATTTGATTATAATAATGGTACAAAAGAAGAAGTAGTATATGTTAAATACAATAAAACCATTAATAGTAAAGATGTTAAAACAAAAGAAGATTTAGGAGAACAGTTTATTGATTGGTATTTAATTTTAGAAGAAAAAGATGGAAAAGATGTTTTAGCAGATAAACCTTATGACTTTAAAACTAAAATAAATAAAAATATCAAATTAAAAGCGGTATATGAGGGAGTGGTTGAAACTATTACTGTTACTTTTGATAGTAAAGGTGGATCAAATGTTGATGCTATTACTATAAATAAAGGAACAGAACTAACACTACCAAAAGATCCTACTTATAAAGGTTATACTTTTAAAGGTTGGGTTGATGTTAATGATAGACCAATTTATGATAAAGCATTACTAAGTGAAGATACAACTTTATATGCTAAATGGAAAAAAGTAGAGAAGAAGAAAGAAGAACCAAAAGAGAAGATAAATGATGAATTAGTCGGAACAACTTGGAAAGGACACATTGGTGTTTATAATGAAATTTTCTATATCGAGTTCGGAGAAGACAATCAAGTCGTAGCAACAATTTCTGCATACAACACAACCACAGATACCGATTATGGGACTTATTCGTTAGTTGGTAAAAATGTAACTTTTAGCGGTTTAAGCGTCTTAGCACGAGCAGATTGCCGTGTCTATTTCAAGACAGCTAATTATACAAATTCCATTATGACCATTAAAGGAACGTATTGTGGAAACTCCGGAACTTGGACATTCTCAAAAGTAAACTAATAATATAACAATAACTAAACAATCAAACAGCAAAAAAGCACTTCGTTGATTGCGAGGTGCTTTTTGCTTTATATGATTGGAGGTTTGGATTTGAGTTTTGTCATGTTCAGCCTTGGGAATGGCTTCTTTTGAATTCGGAAATCATGATGGCTGTTGCTATGGCGGCATTAAGGCTTTCGGGCTTGTCGCTTCGGTTGAAACGGGGTATGGAAAGAGGTTTGCGAATATATGAACGGATTTGCGGACTTATGCCATGCGATTCGCTGCCTATGATAAGGATTGCATGGGTGGGCAAGGCTTGGGAATAGATATTGCTTCCCTCTTCCACCAATGAGCCATAAACAGGATAATCGGCAGGGAGTGTTTGCAGAAAGGCTTCAAGCTCGGTGTATTCGGGCTGTACTCTGAATATGGAACCCATGGTCGATTGGACGGTTTTGGGATTGAATATATCGACGCTGTCTTCGGAGCAGATTATTCTGTCGATGGCATACCAGTCTGCAAGACGTACGATGGTGCCAAGGTTGCCCGGGTCTTTTATTCCGTCGAGCATAAGCGTCAAACCTTGCAAGGGCTTGTTTGCTTGGCGTTCGGGACGCTTTACAAGGCAATAGACTTTGTTGGGAGTGGATAAAAGACTGATTTTTTGCAGTTCTTCTTCCGTTATTTCGTTCACTATGGAATGTTTATGCGGAAAATGCAACAGCATTTCCGCCGAGGCTTCACATGTATGCCTGCCTGTCTGTTCCGAAACGGCAAACTGCTTGCAGAGCTTGGCATCAACCAAGGCTCTATTCTCTTCCAACCATGAGTTTACGGCACAAAGAAGCAGTATTTCAAAGTCCGATTGCAGGAGTTCTTCAAGCATTTTCACGCCTTCGACGATAAACAAACCGTCTTGCCTGCGATACTTGTCTTGTTTATACTTGGACAATCGTTTCAGTTCGTTTTTGGATAACATGTCGGTATTGTTTTGATACAAAAAAGGAGGTCATTCCATGGAATTGACCTCCGATTATTTTCATCTGCAATCAGATTTTATTCTGCAAATACTTCAAAGCTGATTTCAGGCTTGATGTCTTTGTAAACGGAAACTACGACTTTGTGATTTCCCACTTCCTTGATTGCGTCTCCGACGATGGATATTTTCTTTCTGTCAACATCTATGCCGAATTGTGCTTTGATTGCATCAGCTATTTGAATTGTGTTGACCGAACCGAATATCTTTCCGCTCTCGCTTGCTTTGGCTGCAATTTTCAAGCCTTCCACCTTAGCCAAAGAAGCTGCGTATTCCTCAGCATCTTTTCTGAGTTTTTCTTCTTTGAAAGCTCTTTGTTTAAGGTTCTCTGCCAATATCTTCTTATTTGAAGATGTTGCAACGACTGCATATCCTTGCGGAATAAGGTAGTTGTTGGCGTATCCGTCTTTTACTTTGACTATTTCGTCTTTATAGCCTAATTTGTTTACGTCTTGTTTCAATATGATTTCCATAGATTACCCTCCTCGTTTATTTTAATAGGTCAGCCACGTAAGGCATCAATGCCAAATGTCTTGCTCTTTTGACTGCTTGTGCTACTTTCTTTTGGTATTTGTTTGATGTTCCGGTGATACGTCTCGGCAATATCTTACCTTGTTCGTTGACAAATTTCAAAAGAAAGTCCGCATCTTTGTAATCTATATACTTGATTCCGCTTTTCTTGAAACGACAGTATTTTTTTCTTTGCGTTTCTACTGCTATCGGAGTTAAATATTTTATTTCTGTTTCGTTAGCCATATCGTTTGTTTTTTGATTATTCTGCTGCTTTTTGTTCTTCCAATACCTTTTGTTGGCTCTTCAAGCCGTGAGCTCGCTTCTTTTCATTGTATGCAATGGCGTGTTTGTCCAACGATACTGTCAAGAAACGGAGTAATCTCTCGTCTCTCTTGTATGCTGTCTCCAAATCGGCTATTACATCGCCTTCTGCTCTGAATTCAATGAGATAATAAAATCCCGTTGTCTTCTTTTGGATCGGATAAGCTAACTTACGCATTCCCCAATTGTGCTCGAAAACAATTTCTGCACCTTTATCAGTCAATAATGTCTGATACTTCTTTACCGTTTCCTTTATCTGTTCCTCAGATAAAACGGGAGTTGCAATGAAAACGGTTTCGTACTGTCTTACCATAGGTTCTCTGTTTTTATCTTTTAAAGTTTTTGAGTTTGCAAAGGTACTACATTTTTTTGTTATGACCAAATTATTCTTCTGCCATTTTGCCGTGACAGTTCTTATACTTCTTTCCGCTTCCGCAAGGACAAGGGTCATTTCGTCCTATTTTCTTCTCAACATGAACGGGTTGCGGTTTCTGTGCTTCTCTTGGTGCATTAGGTTTCGCTTCTGCTTCTTCTCTTGATGTTTTGATGTTTCTATTGTCTGTTTTCGGCAATTCCGTATCACGAACCTGCTCTTGTTCGGCTATCGGAAGCGATGCCTTGCACAAAAATGCCGTTATATCCTTGTTTATCGAAGTAAGCATTTTTTCAAATAGCGAGAAGGACTCGAATTTGTAAATCAAGAGCGGGTCTTTCTGCTCGTACGAAGCGTTTTGCACCGATTGTTTCAAGTCGTCCAACTCTCTGAGGTGTTCTTTCCAGGCATTGTCGATTATTTGCAGTGTTATGCTTTTCTCAACCGACAAGGAAATTTCCTTTCCCTCCGTTTGGTATGATTTTTCTATCGGTGCTATTGCCGTTATCGTTCTTTTGCCGTCTGTTATCGGGAATGCGATATTTTCGTAACGATAATTCTTCGATTCGTATATGTTTTTCACGAATGGGAAAGCGAGTTTACCGATATTCGCCATTCTTTCCTTATAGTACGGATAGACATTATCGTAGAGTTGTTCTACATTGTCTTTCTGTCTGTTCTTCAAGAAATCACTCTCATTTATCGGACATTCGTAGCCGCATGTCTTCATAAATTCCATGGAGAAGCCTTCGTAGTCATCGGCATAGTCGGATACCATAACCTCCAAGGTATCGTAAATCATGTTTGATAAATCTATTGCGAGCTTGTCTCCATACAAGGCGTTCCTTCTTTTTGTATATACAACCGTTCTTTGGTTGTTCATGACATCATCGTACTCCAAAAGTCGCTTTCTTATTCCGAAGTTGTTTTCTTCCACCTTGCGTTGAGCCCTTTCAATACTCTTTGTCATCATGGAGTGTTGTATCACTTCTCCTTCCTGTATTCCCAATCTGTCCATGACTTTCACCATTCTGTCAGAGCCGAACAAACGCATCAATTTATCTTCCAATGATACGAAGAACTGACTGCTTCCCGGGTCTCCCTGACGTCCGGAACGTCCTCTGAGCTGTCTGTCAACACGTCTGGACTCATGTCGTTCCGTGCCGATGATTGCCAAACCGCCTGCCTCTTTTACTCCCTCTCCAAGTTTGATGTCGGTACCACGACCTGCCATATTGGTTGCAATCGTTACCGCTCCGGCACGTCCAGCTTGGGCAACGATGTCTGCTTCTTTCTTATGGAGTTTTGCATTCAGCACTTGGTGTTCTATATGTCTTTGTTTCAACATTCGGGATAATAATTCCGATGTTTCGACATCTGTTGTTCCTATAAGCACCGGGCGGCTTTCGGAAATCAATCGCTCAACCTCTGCGATAACTGCCGCAAATTTTTCTCTCTTTGTCTTATAAATAAGGTCTTCATTGTCTTTCCTTATCACAGGACGGTTGGTAGGTATGGTAACAACGTCCAATTTGTAAATATCCCACAACTCTCCTGCTTCCGTTTCGGCAGTACCTGTCATACCTGCAAGTTTGGAATACATTCTGAAGTAGTTCTGCAAAGTGATTGTGGCATAGGTTTGTGTGGCTGCCTCGACCTTTACTCTTTCCTTGGCTTCTATCGCTTGGTGCAAGCCGTCCGAATAACGTCTTCCCTCCATTATACGACCCGTCTGCTCATCGACAATCTTCACTTGGTTGTCTATCACAACGTATTCCACATTGTTCTCAAACAAGGCGTAGGCTTTCATCAACTGATTTATCGTATGTACTCTGTCGGACTGTACTGCGAAGTTCTGCATTATCTTGTCTTTCTTCTCTGCCTTCTCTTGAAGAGACAAATTCTCTTTTTCCAAATCGGCAAGCTGACTTCCGACATCCGGCAACATGAAGAATTTGGGGTCTTCACCCAAGGCGGCAAGATAATCCATACCTTTATCGGTCAATTCTATGGAGTTATGCTGCTCGTCTATCACGAAATAAAGTTCATCGTCTATCACATGCATTTCCTTGTTCTGATCCTGCATGTAGAAGTTCTCCGTCTTCAACAACAAGGCTTTCATGCCGGGTTCGGACAGGAATTTTATCAAAGCTTTGTTCTTCGGCAAGCCGTGATGAGCCCTGAGCAAAAGAACTCCTCCCTCTTTCTCTTCCTCCGGAGTACGTCCGTCAACGAGTTTCTTCTTTGCATTAGCCAATATCTGCGTTACAAATTGCTTTTGTGCATTGTAAATCTTTTCAATCACCGGACAAAATCTCTCAAACTCCTGATCATCACCCTTTGGCGTAGGTCCGGAAATTATAAGCGGCGTTCTGGCATCGTCTATCAAGACCGAATCGACCTCATCGACTATTGCATAATTATGTTCCCTCTGTACAATCTCCTTGGTGTTGCTGCACATATTGTCCCTTAGGTAATCGAAGCCGAATTCGTTGTTCGTACCGTAGGTAATGTCCGCATTGTATGCACGACGTCTTTCTTCCGAATTAGGTTCGTGCTTATCGATGCAATCAACGCTCAAACCATGGAACTCGAAAAGCATTCCCATCCATTCGCTGTCTCGTTTTGCCAAATAGTCATTAACCGTTACGACATGCACTCCCTTTCCGGGCAAAGCATTAAGGTATATCGGCAAAGTTGCCACCAAGGTTTTACCCTCTCCGGTAGCCATCTCCGCAATTTTTCCCTGATGCAATACCGTTCCTCCTATAAGTTGAACATCGTAATGCACCATATTCCATTTTATCATGGTACCGCCGGCAATCCAACTGTTGTCATAATATGCCTTATCGCCCACTATGTTCACATTGTCCTTGACAGAGGCAAGATGTTTGTCGTATTCGTTGGCGGTAACCTCGACTTTCTCGTTATCGGTAAAACGTTTTGCCGTTTCTTTCACAACTGCGAATGCTTGCGGAAGCAAATCATTCAATACGTTTTGCGTCTTATCGTAAATCTTTTTGTTCAATTCCTCTATACGATTATAGACCTTCTGTTTTTCTTCGACCTCCATGTCGATTTCCGTATCTATTCTCGCTTTTAACTCATCGACCTGCTTCTGTTCCTCTTCGATATTCGTATTTATAATCTGCTTGAACTCCGCCGTCTTGGCTCTCAACTCATCATTTGACAGCTTTGTGATTTCATCATAAGCCGCCAAACATTTATCCAATATGGGATTCAACTGTTTCAAATCCCTTTGCGATTTCGTACCGAATAATTTCGTGAAAAAACTTGCCATATTTTTATTGCATTTGGTTTAATTACTTGTATCCTTTCTTCGTTCCGAGAAATCGGAAGGGCGTTCCAATTTCTCAAACCGCCGATTCGTTTTAACGAAACGGCCTTTTATATTATTCTCTTTGTCAGAGCATTTATTTTTCTTCGGAGCATATAAATCTATTGCTGCCACTATTGCCGTAAAACCCCAAAAAGGTACTGCTAATTTATCCGTTTCCAAGAATTGGTTCAAGAAGCCGTGTACGTAATATGTAGTCAACGCCATTACTGCGAACAAAGCCATATTCGCCACCGCCTTATCTGCCGTTCTTTTATATGCCCTTATTCCTATTACGAAGCTGACGACAAACACTGCCGTTGTTGTCAACATTCCAACCAAGCCTTGTTCAGCCAAAGGACGTAAATACTCACTATGTGTCGAGCCGAGAGTGCCGGCATCGGTGCTTATTACCGTCATGCCGTAAGATTTCTGATAAGGAGCATACAAAAAGACATACATGCCCGGTCCCCAACCCATGACGGGACGCTCCTTGAACATTTTCATGGCACAAGACCAACGATTCAATCGTTCGACATTGGAAGCGTCCGTGGAAATATTCGTTATGGAACTTATATGTTCTGCCATGTTTCCCGAAGAGTCCTGCTCATTTTTTGCAAAACGCCCCATGATACTGTTCCATGAAAAAGCCACAACCAACAAGACTGCAAGGGAACAATAAATAAATGTTTTCAGTCTTAGGTTGAGCTTAACTATCACCCAAATACCGCAGGCGGCAAGCAGACTTATCCACGCCGCTCTCGAATAAGACAAGATGAAACCTGTTACCAATATCGCAAAAGCCAATACCACAAAGAACATTTGCAATTTTCCGAGACCTGTTTTCCTGCCATAAAAAAGGTAATAAATCAAAGGCGGAATAAATAAGGCTATCACGGCACCGTAAGCCGTATGATCATTATAGAAAGGTTGCATTGCATAGTGTGCAAAGTTGAAATTAAAGCCCGTCGATGCGAAATTCAAACTTGCGATTATTACTACTATGCAAAGGGAAAAGCAATACAAACCTATAAACAAGCCCTGCTTGGAAGTATTCTTGAATAAAGGAACAAGGAAAAAGAAACAAGGAATGATGAACCACAACTGTGAAATAAGATACTTGAAAGACACCACAACATCTTCGCTGAAAGGACAACCTATAAGCGTCCACAAAATATTTATTATTATTGCCACAGAAATAGGGTGGGAAAAGACTTTCTTATCATAGTTGCCTGAAAAAATCAACTGCCAAACAAACAGAAGCATTACCATAATAAGAATAGGTTCGGAGGGAATGCTGAGTGTAAGACCCTCGGTTCCCATGTTTATTGCGAAAGGAGTAAACAAGGCAACAAGGAAAACAGCATTCTTAAACTGCGAAATGGTAAAGAGCAGAGCTGCTAAAATAAGCGGAATGGCTGCATACCAATAATATTCATAAGCAAGACAATAAACACCGCCCGCAATGAATGCCGTACAGCACAAGGCGACACAAAGATACGTCTTTGTATTCTCGCCAAGTCCGTCAAGGAAATTACAAATCGGAGTTTTCAAGGACTTCAACGCCCTGTTCACATGCTCGATTGCTCTCATTAGCAAAGTTTGTTCCCTTTTGCCCTTTCTCTGATTACCAAAACAACCAATGCCAATAAAGTACAAGAAAATGCAGATACCAAAACAATGATGGAACGCTTTGGTTTATCCTTGAAATATGAAGGAGCAGCTTTCTCGATTATAAATTCCGTAGGTATTTTTGCGTCTCTGTCCACTTTGGCACGCTCCAAATGCTCTGTCCAACGCATCAAAGATTCCCTTCTGTTGCCCAACTGTTCTCTCAAATTGGCGATTCTGGCACCGGCTTCTTCAAGACTGAGCAACTTTGCCTCCAATCTTGCCACCGCAGCATTGTTTCCGGCAGCCACCTGCTTTGCCAACTCCTGCGAAAACCTTTCTCCCATTCCGTCAGGATAGTAAATCTTGTATCTTTTGCTCAATTCCGACAAACTGTCCATCAACATATTTATGCTATCCATCAGTTCCGCACGCGATCTCTCTATGGTAGCACAAACAGAATCGTATTTCTCTTTCTTGGCTTCGTTTCTCACTACGCTGACTTCCCTTGCCATGAAATTGGCTATGTTTGCCGCATACTCAGGATCGGTATCCCAAACGGTGAGTTTAATTCCCAAATTTTCCGTTCGCTTGACTTTTATATTGTTGTACAGTTTCCTTCCCAACTTTTCGTCCAATTCCTTTCCGCTTGCTTTAATTCCGTAATGCTCTGCGAGATTAAACTTCGAGCAAGCAGCCCCTATAATTCTGCTGCTGCCCAATATATCCAACACATGCTCGCAATCCGTTGCCGAACCGAAGTTCATAGGGTCCACATTGTCCATATTGCTCAAAAATCCCTTCGATATGGAATTGGTATCACTCGGAATAAGCAACACCTGTGCCTTATAATAATTAGGTATAAACAAACAGATGACCGCAACCGCAATTCCGGAAATCACAAAGGTCAAAGCCAACACCTTAAAGTGGCTTTTTATAAACTTGAACGTATCCTTCAAATTCAATTCTTCCATTCTTGTTGTATTAAATTCATATATCCGCCAAGCCCGTCGGCAGAGTTTGCAAAGATAGCCAAAATTCCGTAACGGGACATACGTCAAGCCGTTTTTGTGAGCAGACTTTGCAAAATTGCATATTCCTTTGCTTGCGACAGAGCTTTGTTTCAAAAGAGAAAAACGGCGTTCCATTATCGCACATGAACGAATTTTTGTACCTTTGCGGCTTAAAATTTTTATCAAATGGCAAAAAATCTGGTTATAGTCGAATCTCCGGCAAAGGCAAAGACGATAGAGAAATTCTTGGGCAAGGATTTCATGGTCAAATCAAGCTATGGACACATCAGAGACTTAGCTGCAAAGGAAATAAGCATAGATATAGAACATGACTTCGAGCCAAAATATGTCGTTTCGGAAGATAAGACAAAACTCGTTTCGGAATTAAAGAAAGACGTCAAGCAAGCCGAAATGGTATGGCTTGCATCTGATGAAGACCGTGAGGGAGAAGCCATAGCATGGCACTTGAAAGAAGCCTTGCAGCTTGATTCCGCAAAAACAAAACGAATAGTCTTCAACGAGATTACCAAGACTGCCATTTTGAATGCAGTCGCACACCCGAGGGATATAGACATCAACCTCGTCAATGCACAGCAAGCCCGCAGGGTTTTGGACAGAATAGTGGGCTATGAGATTTCTCCGGTGCTTTGGAAGAAAGTAAAACCGTCTCTTTCCGCCGGAAGAGTGCAAAGCGTTGCCGTCAGGCTTATAGTAGAGAAAGAAGCCGAAATTCAAAACTTCAGACAAATAACCAAATACAGAGTAAAAGCAGATTTTCTCACCAAAGAAAACCGCATTATCTCAGCCGTACTGAATAAAAAGTTCGACTCCAAAGAGGAAGCAAAGGATTTCTTGAACGATTGCCGCAATGCGACATTCTCTGTCGGAGCAACAGAGAAGAAGCCGGGCAAACTCTCTCCGTCGGCTCCCTTTACAACATCGACACTTCAACAAGAAGCCTCACGAAGGCTCGGTATGTCGGTTTCCCGTACCATGTTGGTGGCACAACAGCTCTATGAAGCGGGATATATCACTTATATGAGAACAGACTCCGTGAATTTGTCCGATTTTGCTTTGGAACAAGCAAAAGATGTCATCACTTCCGTCTATGGAAGCGAGTATCACAAAGCACGGAAATTTGCCAACAAAATAAAAGGAGCCCAAGAAGCTCATGAGGCTATTCGTCCTACTCAACTCGACAGAGAAAGCATTTCTGCCGATGCCGCTTCGCAAAGACTTTACGACCTGATACGCAAACGCACTCTTGCTTCCCAAATGTCAGATGCCAAGATAGAGAAAACCAATATAACGATTTCCATTTCCAATCGCAGCGAAGAATACAGCACAAGCGGCGAAATCGTTTTATTCGACGGTTTCATGAAAGTTTATGCTCCAAACACTGAGGAAGAAAACACTGATGAGAACAATTCCAACGTTATTCTTCCCAAAGTAAGCAAAGGAGACATTCTTCAACATCTCTCTTCCAAAGCACAAGAAACCCATTCCGCTCCGCCGGCTCGCTACAACGAAGCCTCCCTTGTGAAGAAACTCGAAGACCTTGGCATAGGTCGTCCTTCCACATACGCCCCTACCATAACCACGATACAGAAACGCGAATATGTTATCAAGCAGGACAATCCTGCCAAACAAAGGGAAATCGTCGTTCTTTTGCTTGACAAAGGCGAAGTGAGCGAAAAAAGCGAGAAAGAAAGCTACGGCAGCGAGAAAGGCAAATTACACCCAACCGATATAGGCACAATAGTAAACAGTTTCCTTGTCGAACATTTTACGGACATAATAGACTACAACTTCACCGCCCAAGTGGAAAAGCAATTCGACCAAATAGCCCAAGGAAAAGAGAGTTGGCAGGACATGATGAGAACTTTCTACAAACCTTTCCACAACGAAGTCGAAGCAACCAAAGAAAGCAAGAAAGAGACAGGCGAACGACTGCTCGGCACGGATAAAGCAAGCGGCAAAAACGTCTATGCAAAAATCGGACGCTTCGGAGCGATGATTCAAATAGGCGAAATATCAGACGAAGACAAGCCGCGTTTCGCTTCTCTTAAAAAAACGCAATCCATAAACACCATAACACTTGAGGAAGCATTGGAATTATTCTCTCTTCCTCGCACTGTGGGAACATATAAAGACAAAGAAATCATTGCAAACACCGGTCGTTTCGGAGCATACATCAATTACAACGGCAAGAACTACTCCCTGCCGAAAGATGTTGACCCTTTGGAAGTCAACATGGAACAATGCGTCGAGGTGATAGAGAAGAAAGACAAGCAAACCGCCCTTGTCGGCAAAGTATTGGCAAATCACGAGGGCAAGGACATCACTTTGGCATACGGACGCTTCGGAATGTACATCAAATACAATGACGCCAATTTCCGTATCCCGAGAGGCACTGCACCCGATGGCATAACACCGGAGCAAGCCATAGCCATAGTCAGCGGCGAAGTCAAAAAGCAGGCAGCAATCAGGACTTTTGCCTCCGGAGCCGAACTTTTGGACGGACGTTACGGCCCTTACATCAAATACAACGGCAAGAACTACAAAATACCAAAGGAATATATCCCGAGCGAATTAAGTGAAGAACAAGTAAACACCCTTATTGCCACCCCTCCCGCAACAAAGAAACGAAGCACCGCAAAGAAATAATTTTCCGACATTTGCAACAGAGAGTTATGAAACGCCGTTTTATAAGAAATAAAAGGGCGTTCGGCGTAAATGAAGCGGCGTTTTATTTTAGCGAAAGGGCGTTTCGTTGAAAGGGATACGCTAAGCATTGCTTCGGATTGTAAAACGGTAAATCAAAACATAAGAATATGAAAACAGCACTTATAAGCGGAATAACGGGACAGGACGGCAGTTTTCTTGCAGAGTTTCTCCTTGAAAAGGGATACTGTGTCCATGGAATTATTCGCCGCAGTTCCTCTTTCAATACGGGACGAATAGAACATCTTTACCTTAAAGAATGGATTAAAGACCAAAAACAGGACAGAGCAATCAATCTTCATTACGGAGATATGACCGATTCTTCTTCCTTGATACGTATTTTGCAGGAGGTACAGCCCGATGAGATTTACAATCTTGCCGCCCAAAGTCATGTCAAGGTAAGTTTCGATGTGCCGGAATACACAGCCGAAACGGACGCTGTGGGAACTCTTCGGCTGTTGGAGGCTGTGCGTATTCTCGGATTGGAAAAGAAAACAAAGATTTACCAAGCCTCCACCTCGGAACTCTATGGCTTGGTGCAGGAAGTGCCGCAGAGCGAAACCACACCTTTTTACCCTCGTTCGCCATACGGAGTGGCTAAGTTGTACGGCTTTTGGATTATAAAGAATTACCGTGAGAGCTACGGCATATTTGCTGTGAACGGCATATTGTTCAATCATGAAAGCGAGAGACGGGGAGAGACATTCGTAACTCGCAAAATCACCCTTGCCGCAGCACGTGTGGCAAAAGGCTTGCAGGACAAACTCTATCTCGGAAACCTATCCGCACTCAGGGATTGGGGTTATGCAAAAGATTATGTGGAATGTATGTGGTTGATGTTGCAAGAAGACAAACCGGAAGACTTTGTCATAGCAACCGGCGAGGCACACAGCGTAAGGGAATTTTGTTCCTTGGCATTCAAATACGCAGGCATTGACTTACAATGGCAGGGTGAGGGAGTGAATGAGAAAGGCATAGACAGTGCAACGGGCAGAGTACTTGTCGAAGTGGACGAAAAATTCTTCCGTCCTGCGGAAGTGGAACAACTGCTCGGCAATCCGGCAAAGGCACAAAGGCTTCTCGCTTGGAATCCCCGCAAGACAAGTTTTGAAGAGCTTGTCAGAATAATGGTGGAAGCAGACATGAAGAAAGCGGAGGCAGAAGCCAAAGCAGCAGAATAAAACAATAAAGCAAATGGATAAGCATTCTAAGATATTTGTTGCCGGTCATAGAGGATTGGTCGGCTCTGCCATTGTGCGGCAGTTGGAAAACAGAGGATACGATAAGTTGCTTCTCAAAACGCATAAGGAATTGGACTTATGTAATCAGGCGGAAACGGAAGCCTTCTTCAAGGAGGAAAGACCGGAATACGTCTTTCTTGCCGCCGCTTTTGTGGGAGGAATAATGGCAAACTCGCTTTATCGAGCTGATTTCATATATAACAACCTCCAAATACAGAACAATGTCATTCATTTTTCATATAAATATGGAGTGAAGAAACTGCTCTTCCTCGGAAGCACCTGCATATATCCCCGCAATGCCTCACAACCCATTCGGGAGGAAAGCCTCTTGACAGATGAGCTTGAATACACCAACGAACCTTATGCTTTGGCAAAAATAGCAGGCTTGAAGATGTGCGAAAGCTACAATCTGCAATACGGAACGGACTTTATCGCCGTTATGCCCACCAATTTGTACGGTCCGAACGATAATTTCAATCTTGAAACCTCCCATGTCATGCCGGCTCTTGTGCGTAAGGCTCATCTCGGCAAATGCCTGCAAGAAGAAAATTGGGAAATGCTCCGCAAGGACTTGGACAGAAACCCTATAAAAGGCGTTAACGGTAAGAGTAAGGAGGCGGAAATAATAGCAAAATTAGCCGAATACGGAATTGAAAAGCACAATGGGGAATGCATTATAGAAATATGGGGCAGCGGCAAACCATTGAGAGAATTTCTTTGGAGCGATGATATGGCAGATGCCTGCGTTTTTCTTATGGAAAAGATAAGTTTCCGCGACACATACGCTCCTGAGGATAAAGAAATCAGGAATTGCCATATCAACATAGGCACAGGAAAAGAAATAAGCATAGGAAAACTCTTCGAGATGGTCTGTCATACGGTCGGATACAGCGGAAAGATAAAATACAATACTTCCAAACCCGACGGCACACCGAGAAAACTAACCGATGTAAGCAAACTCCATGCTCTCGGCTGGCAACACAAAATAGAACTACCCCAAGGCATAGCAATGCTCTACCGCTCATACCTGTCCTGATAAGCAAAAAACTATTTCACTTTCCTGCACTGCAACACTTATTCCCTGTGCATAAAAAACGAATGCCCCTTTGGTTTTGGTAATTTATGTGATGAGGGTGTTGAGCGGGGATATTATGAATTGCTCTTGCTGTTGAGCTGCTTTGGTAAGTTCTTCGGCAAGTGGCTGAGCATTGATGATTTGCGTCAGGACTGTATCAGGAAACATCGGTTTGGCGGAAAATCATGCGGCAAGGTGTTTTGAGAAAAAATAATTCGTTGTCCGCATTGCTTGCAAGGGCTTTGCAACTGACATCTGTACCCTCTGCGAAGTCGCTTTGACGGAAAGTACTTAATCATGCGTCTGTTGCGTTTTCAAATTCCATGATACTGTCATACATATAAAGCCTTCCGAAGAATAAAGTCTCGTTTTCATGTAGTTGAATTGTGTAGAGTCTTCAAAAATACGAAATATTCTTATTTGTAATCAGGCTTTTGTGAAAACACATACTGTTTTGCAGGCAGGGATTGGGGATACTGTCGCCATGCTATATCGATTTGAAAGCAGTGTTCGTTAAATCAATGTGTTGACTTTTTGTTCGGAAGATTGGAAGCGGAGCAGGGGAGAGACGGTCGGGGGATTGCTTTTTCGGATATTCGGATAAAAGAAAAGGGAACGTCGAATTGCTTCCTTCGTTCCCTTTTGTATGTCATTTTTTGCTGTTTATTTCAACCTTATCTTTTGTCCTGCTTTTATGCGGCTACCTTTTATATTGTTGATTTGGGCGAGTTTCTTGACCGTTGTGCCGTTTCTGCGGGCTATTGCTCCAAGTGTGTCGCCTTTTCTTACGGTATAATATTTTCCTCCCTTGCTTGCTTTTGCTTTGGAGGTATTGCTCGCAAGCTGTCTGTTGTTTTGGTATGTTCTTCCGCCGTTCTTGAAGTATTCTCTTGTGAGGCGAAGCGTCTCATCTTTGAGCTGGTAGTTTGCAAAGTCGATTACTTTTTCAGGATTGATGGCTGCTCCGAGGTATCTTATCTCCAAGTGCAAGTGAGGACCTGTTGAACGTCCCGTACTGCCTCCGAGGCCGAGTACTTCGCCGGCTTTTATTTCTTGGTTCGGCTTTACATTGATTTTGGAAAGGTGTCCGTAATATGTTTCCAAGCCGTTGTCGTGGCGGATTACGACAAGGTTGCCGTATGCTCCCGCTCTTTTGGCTATTCTTACCTTTCCGTCGAACATCGACTTGACAGGGTCGCCTGTTCTAAGTCCTATGTCCACTCCATAGTGCCAACGTTTTCTTCGAGGTCCGAAATGCGATGTTATCCTTCCCTCGTACGGGCAGGCATAATATTGCTTCTTATTGTTGTTGACCATCTTTACGACTATCGGTTCGGTGATATTGGTGTAGTCGAATTTCTTTTGGTAGTAGTGTATGGAGTTATTGTCGAAGGAGGCGTAGAGTATATCGTCTTCGCTCTCGGCTGCGGCATCGTCTTCTATGCTGTTATTTGCGAATTGTATGAATGAGCTTTGGAATTTGGCTGTATCGTTGACTATACCTATCGTATAGCTTGAACTTTCCGTTTCTACATTCGTACGGTTTCTCATCATTCCTCTTTCATGCACTTGTGCGTTTAATGCAAAAGGCACAACTACGCATGCAAGTAGGCTTATCTTTTTTGTTTTATTGAACATATTTTCCACTTTTCCTCTTTGCGAACTTCCTCTTTCCGTTTCGCAATACTTTTCCTTTGTTTTTTCGAGCGACAAAGGTACGAAAATATTTTGGTCTCTCAAACTTTTTTCCGTTTTTTTCGTGCCGTTTCGTCTTTTTCTGTGGTTAATTATTGCGGTGTGCCGGTTTCAAAAGGTCGTTGAGGGTTTTGACGGGATTAAAGTATTCTATGGGTGTTTCAACGAAGATACTGATCCATTTTGCCATTGCTCCGTTCCATAATCCCGGCTTCTCCTGTATTTTTATCTTAGAGGAGTGTTGTGTTTTGACGGATATGAAACCAGCCGAAGGGTCTATGAAGTCGTTCAAGCGGAATTTCTCTCCTTTATAGTCCTTTATGCTGCAAACGATGTCCACAGGATTGAAGTGGGTAGAGGATTGCAAGATTGCGTTCTGCTTTTCGTCTTCAAGTTTCAACTGTGCTTTCTCCACTATTTGGAGACTTATGTTCCCGTCTCGGTCTTCCACCCAAAAAGGTCCCCCTCCCGGTTCTCCTTCGTTCTTAACCATGGAGCATATTCGTATCGGACGATTAAGTCGGTCGAAGAGATAATTTGCGTATTCCTCATTATCGGCGAAGTCGTTGCGGTTTTGCAGATGCAGATGCAGTTTTGAGTTGCATAGCTCTTCTGCACGGACTGTTGTTTCCGTATTGTGCTTATCGGATTGCAAGAGTTGCAAAACGCAGTCGATTTCCCGCTTCAATTTTACCAGCATTCCGCCGAGCATTTTCTTGTACTGCATATCGCCTTGCTTCAATCTGTCTGTCTCGACATTGTCTATATTTTTGATATATATGATGTCGGCATTCGTTTCCTGCAAATTTTCAATCAATGCTCCGTGTCCGGCAGGGCGGAAGATGAGTTCGCCTTCTTCATTTCTTGCAGGAGTGTTGTCGAGTTGCACGGCTATGGTGTCGGTGGAGGGTTTCTGGAAGCTGAGTTTTATATCGAATTTCGTATTGTAGCTTTGCTCGTAATAAGGCAGCACTTTGGCAAGAAGACGACTGACTTTGTCGTAATGAGCAGGCGAAATGGTGAAATGCAATGAGGCTTTTCCGTCTTTGTTCCTGCAATAGCTTGCGGCTTCAACAAGGTGTTCCTCCATTGCTGTGCGGGCTGCATCCTTGTATTTATGGAACAGTATCAGTGCTTTGGGACTTTGCCCGTAGTCCAAGCCGTCGGCATTCAATATGTTTTCGACTATTCGGGAATAGAAGGCTTTATCCTCGCAGCGGAAAGGCGTTTCAAAAAAATAATCCGCCGAAAAAATTTCACCAAACGCCTTTATGTTTTTTTCTTTCAGCCTTTCGTAAAGCTCTTGTGCAAAGGCAAATTCACCAATATGTCTTATGGTTCGTTCTGCTGCGGGAAAGTCTTCGAGATTGCTTGTTTCGGGAGAATATTTCTCCAAGAACTCATACAAATCCTTGAACATACGGCTCGCAGCTCCTGAGGCAGGAACGAATTTGGCTGTTTCAAGGTAGTCGGTACGTTGCTCGAAGAGTTCTATGCAGTGTTTCATGGTTTGCTCTTCGAGTTTTTCTATGCCGTTGTTTATTCCTGCTGCTTCGACAGCCTTTGTCGGAGGAAATCCCTTGGCGAAATTTTCGAGCTGTTGCTCGATAAGATTAAGGTTCAGACCGTGAGCCTCTATTTGTTTGATGTCCTTTTGAGAAAAATTCATTCTTGTCAAAAATTAAATGTAAGAAACCGCTCCACGTCATAGGAAACGCCGTGGAGCGGTCTTTGTTTCTTTTGGTATAATATTTGTTTGCTATTCCACGGTTACCGATTTGGCGAGGTTTCTCGGTTGATCGACATCGCGTCCCTTGGCTATGGCAACGTGATAAGCAAGAAGTTGCAAAGGTATCACCGTCAAAAGAGGAGATAAACAGTCAATGGTCTCCGGTATTTCGATGGCGTAATCTGCCAATTTTTTAATCTTGTCGTCGCCCTTGGTTACAACGGCAAGCACTCTGCCCTTACGGGTTTTCACCTCTTGCACATTGCTCAATATCTTTTCGTAGGAACCGTACTTAGGTGCAATTACCACTACCGGCATTTCTTCATCTATCAAGGCAATGGGACCGTGCTTCATTTCTGCGGCAGGATAGCCTTCGGCATGAATGTAAGAGATTTCTTTCAGCTTCAATGCACCTTCCAAAGCAACGGGATAATTGTATCCTCTGCCCAAATAAATGAAGTTCTTTGCGTAGGTGAAGATTTTAGATAGGGCTTCAATCTTATCGGATTGCTCCAATATTTCGTTTATTTTGTCGCCTATAGTTTCCAATCCGGTAACTATTTTTTTGTAATCCTCATCGCTTATCGTTCCAAGTTCCTTTCCTATGGTCGCGGCAATCATTATAAGAACGGCAACCTGCGTTGTGAAAGCTTTGGTCGAGGCAACACCTATTTCGGGGCCTGCATGTGTATAAGTACCTGTCATTGTTGCTCTCGCAATACTGCTGCCGACAACATTGCATATACCGTATGCAAATGCTCCTTTCTCTTTTGCAAGTTCTATTGCTGCCAAAGTATCTGCCGTTTCACCGGATTGGGAGATGGCAATCAGCACATCATCAGGCAATATAACCGGGTTACGATAGCGGAACTCCGAAGCCACTTCCACTTCCACCGGTATTTTGCAGTAAGTCTCGAAAAGATATTTACCTATCAGACCTGCATGCCATGAAGTACCGCAGGCAGAGATGAGAATTCTCTTTGCCTTGCGGAAATGCTCTATATTATCTATTATTCCGCTCAATTTGATTTCTTGCAAATTCTCGTTAAGACGTCCGTTCATGCACATGGCAAGACTCTTCGGCTGTTCAAAAATCTCTTTCAGCATGAAGTGAGGATAGCCTCCTTTTTCTATTTCGCTCAAAGAGAATTGCAATTCCTGCACATCATAACGCATCAAAGTGTTTGCAAGGTTTCTTATCTCCAACTGCTTGCCTCTTTCAAGCCTTGCCACTTCCTCGTCTCCGAGATAAACAACCTTTTTGGTGTACTCTATGATAGGAGAAGCGTCCGAGCCTACCAAAAATTCATTTTCGCCTATACCTATCACCAAAGGGCTGCTCTTTCTTGCCACAACCAAAACATCGGGATTGTTTTTCTCGATTACACCTATTGCGTACGCACCTATGACTTGCGATAAAGCATGTTGAACAGCCTCATAAAGCGAACAAGCATACTTTTTCTTCATATATTCTATAAGTTGTACCAATACTTCGGAGTCGGTCTGGGTTTTGAATGTGAAGCCTTCGGCTTTCAAAAACTCTTTAATGGCGGAATAGTTCTCTATGATACCGTTATGGATTAAAGCAATCTCCCCGCTCTGTGAGCAATGCGGGTGAGCATTCTTGTCGCATGGCTCACCGTGAGTTGCCCAACGCGTATGAGCGATACCGATCGTTCCGCTTATATTCTTGCCTTCGCAATAGGCTTCAAGGTTTGCAACTTTTCCTTTGGTTTTATAGATATGCAATTCATTATCTCGGTCAAGCAATGCCACTCCCGCACTGTCATAACCCCTGTATTCAAGCCTGTGTAAGCCTTCAATCAAAATAGGGAAAGCTTCTTTCGTTCCAATGTATCCTACAATTCCGCACATAATAATCTTTATTTATCTGTCATTATATTTTTACTGCGTGCAAAAGTACACAAAAAAATAATCTCTCAAAACACTTTCAAGGAGTTTTTTCACAGAAAGCCCGTGCAAAGTCGTGAAAAATTCTTACTTTTGCAGCTATGGAAACAATAGTCAGCGGAATGCGTCCTACGGGTAACTTGCACTTAGGCAGCTACTTCGGAGCGTTAAAGAACTTCATCAGACTTCAAGAAGAAGCAAACTGTTATTTTTTTGTGGCGGATTATCACTCCCTAACCACTCACCCTAATCCAAAAAACATTCATCAAAACGTCAGAACGGTATTGGCACAGTACGTGGCCTGCGGCTTAAATCCCGAAAAAGCCACCATATATGTGCAGAGCGAAGTGCCGGAAGTGGTGGAACTGTACATGTATCTTAACATGAACGCCTATTTGGGAGAGTTGGAAAGGGTAACATCCTTTAAGGACAAAGTGAGACAAAATCCCAATAACGTTAATGCAGGTTTGCTGACTTACCCTACCTTGATGGCAGCCGATATATTGCTGCATAAAGCCGATGCCGTACCCGTCGGCAAAGATCAAGAGCAACATTTGGAAATGACACGTACCTTTGCAGCACGCTTCAACCGCATGTACGGGGTGGATTACTTCAAAGAACCGGTAGCATACAACTTCGGAAACGAATTAGTCAAAGTTCCGGGCTTGGACGGCAGCGGAAAGATGAGCAAAAGCGAAGGTGAAAGTGCCACAATCTACCTTATAGACGAACCGAGTGTGCTTAAAAAGAAAATAATGCGTGCAAAAACAGACGCAGGTCCCCAAGCACCGAACTCTCCCAAAAGTCCGGAAATAGAAAACCTCTTTTCACTTCTCCGACTTGTGGGAAAAGAAGAAACGGTCAAGGAATTTGAAGCCCGCTATGCCGATTGCAGCATAAGATACGGCGATTTGAAGAAACAACTTGCAGAAGATATGGAAGCATTTCTTGCACCTATAAGAGAAAGAATAAAGGAAGTGGAAGCCGATGACATATACCTTTCACGCATAGCAAGAGAAGGCAGCGAAAAAGCAAGAGAGTCAGCGAGGAAAACCATAAATGAAGTAAGGGAAATCATAGGATTTCACAGCATATAAGCGATAAGAAGAACAGAAAACAAAGTGTATAATATCTAAAAAGCGATAAGAATGTCAGGACATAACAAATGGTCAACCATTAAGAGAAAAAAAGGAGCATTGGACAGCAAACGTTCAAAAATATTCTCCAAAATAATCAAAGATATAACCGTTGCAGTCAAAGAAGGAGGCTCGGACCCTGATTCAAATGCAAGATTGCGTTTGGCAGTAGCCAATGCAAAGGGAGCCAATATGCCGAAAGACACACTGCAAAGAGCCATCAACAAAGCAGGAGACAAGAACACCGCAGCCTTGCAGGAATTGACTTTCGAGTGTTATGCCCCTCACGGCATCGCTGTCTTTGTAGAATGCCTTACGGACAACAATAATCGTACCGTGGCAGCAGTTCGCTCCATCTTCAACAAATTCGGCGGAACCATGGGAACGAACGGTTCTTTGGGATTTATCTTCCAAAGGAAAGGAGTCTTCCAAATAGCAATAGGAGACAAAAATCCGGACGATTTGGAAATGCAACTGATAGAAGCAGGAGCCGATGAAATAGAAAGGGAAGACAATTACTTCACCGTATATACAAAGATGGAAGACTTTGCAGCCATGCAGAAAGCATTGGAAGAGGCAAACATAGAATGCGAAAGTGCAGAACTCCAAAGAATACCAAATACCACCACCGAACTACCATTGGAAGAAGGCAGGAAAGTGATGAAACTTGTAAATATGTTGGAAGAAGACGATGATGTACAAGCTGTATATCATACCTTGGAACTTACGGACGAACTATTGGAAGAAGAATAAAAAACACATAATCTTATATCTGAATATCCGCAGGCTCAATCCTCTGCTTGTTAGGGCAATCGAGAGGAGTAAATCTGCGGATATTTTTACAGTAATAAACAACAAACATGTTATACCTTGTACCCACTCCCATAGGAAACCTTGACGACATGACCGTTAGAGCAGTCAAAACACTGCAAGAGGTAAGTCTTATACTCGCAGAGGATACCCGCACTTCACGACCGTTGCTCAATCATTTCAACATAACAACCCCTTTGCAGGCACACCACCTCTTTAACGAACATCAAAGCGTCGCCGGCATAGTAGAAAGATTGAAAAGCGGCGAAGACATAGCCCTGATAACCGATGCCGGAACCCCTGCAATCTCCGACCCGGGCTTTCTTTTGGTCAGAGAATGCGTAAAAAACAATGTTGAAGTCCGAGCCCTGCCCGGAGCAACCGCCTTTGTTCCTGCCTTGGTATGTTCGGGACTTCCGGCGGAACGCTTCACCTTTGAAGGCTTCCTGCCGCATAAAAAAGGCAGACAATCCAAACTCGAAGCCCTTAAAGAAGAGAAACGCACCATGATATTCTACGAATCTCCCCATAGAATAGGCAAAACCTTGGAACAATTCCGTGAAACCTTCGGAGACGAGCGACAAGTCAGCATATCCCGTGAAATAAGCAAGAAATTTGAAGAAACCATACGCGGAAGCCTATTCGAACTAAGCAAGCTGTACAAAGACAAACAAGCCAAAGGCGAATTTGTCATAGTACTTGCCGGCAAGCAAGACTGAAAAACAACTAATCATTCGGCATAACAGGAGTATTGAAATACACCGGCAAATAAATTTTAGTCATTTCTTTTAGTGAGAAGAGCGAAACGCACATTGGTTCGCTCTTCTCTTTTCGTCGAATTTACTTTATTCGACTATCAATTTCTTTGTTGTGTTGCCGAGTATGATGGTATAGGCAGCCTTAGGCAATTCGCCTACGTTTATTTGCAAAGTCTCCTGACCGGCTTTTAGGTCGAATGCTTTCAGTATTCTGCCGTTGAGGTCAAGGATTTGCAGCAAGGTGTTCTCTTTCAATGCTTCGAACTCCAAGTTCACGAAATTTTTAGCAGGATTGGGGCAAACGGACAGTTCTTTTGTGCTTACGGTCTCCAATGAGGCACAGTCTTCTCTGATAACACCAATGAAGTATTGTCCCCAAAGCCCGTCGGAAGTGTATGCCTCCAAACTGCCGCATGGTACCGTTACCGTACAGGAATTCGGAAAAGGAAAAGAACCGCTGCCCATTTGCGGAGGTATTGTTGCCAAGGAAACAACAGTGGTCAAACCGTTAGAATGACCGAACGCTCCGTCCCCTATGGAGGTTACGCTTTTGCCTATGGTAACAGAGGTCAAAGCACTGCAATCGTCAAAGGCATAATCACCAATGGAAGCGACTTTATCCGGAACGGTAACCGAAGTCAACCCGCTGCAACCGTTAAAAGTAGAGTTTTCGATGGAAGCAATGCTGTCAGGAATGTTGATGGAAGTCAATCCGTTGCAATTCTCAAATGCACTTGCTCCCATACGGGTAAGATTATTCGGGAGAACAATGGAGGTCAAAGCTCTGCAAGCTCCGAATCCGTTCTCTCCTATATAGGTAATGCCGCCACCGAGAGACACTGACGCCAAGTCTCTGCAATCATAAAAGGCATTATCTCCGATTTCGGTAACACTGTTTGGAATAATAACCGATGTCAATCCGCTTCCGAGGAAGGCAGCAAAACCGATGGCGGTAACGCTATATGTATTGCCGTCATAAATCACGGCAGATGGTATAACTATCTCTCCACTCGCTTCATTGTTGTCTGCAAGCCTCACAGAGTTGTCATCGATGACCTCATAATTCAATCCTTCGCTTGTGAACGTTTGCGACACAAGCAGATTTGCACACAATACGGTGCAAACCAAGAAAAATGCTTTCTTCATATCTTTTTTATTTTAACCTTTACTTTCATCTCACACCGCCAAAAGCCGCAATGCTCCGCCTCCTTCTCTCCACCAACTCCCGCAATGCTCCGCCATTCCACTTGCAAAAGTACTGTTTTTCTCTATCCCCGAATATATTACCCACAAAAAAACACAACACACGCATATACAAGGCTTTACATCTTACGAATACAAGTCCGAACACCCATAATCGCAAACAAAACAAAGCATGCGAAGCGAGGAATTCCCTCCTGCTTTCTACTTTGTTCCGTTCTCCATGCCGTAGAGGTGCATTATGCAGTTTTTGCAATCGAAAGAGAGGCGGTATTTGTGGGTTCGGTCGGTGAGGTAAAGGTCTTCTTTCTGCTCCTGTGTGAGTTTATTGCGACGAAGACAGAGATTGAGGTTATACCTTATGCAGTTGCGACTTCGCATAAGCTCCACTTCGCCTTTTCTGTGCGTAAGTTCGTATGCCGGTTCTATTTCCTCGACACCGTTGCGGCGGAAGAATGCTTCGGCAAGGCGGTTTGATATATTGCTCTTATAGTCTGCACGACGACATGTCATGCTTTCGATACCCTCTTTTTTGATTGTCATCTCTTCGGTGCGGCGGTTATGGTGGCGGATATTCTCGGAGAGTTTCGCTATGCAATTTCTCCGCAAAGCGTTTATCTGTGCGGCAGAGAAGAAGCAGGCTTCCGGCAATTCGTATGAGAAATCGTTTAATCGGAAGTTCGTTCCGCCTGTTTTTGACAGCATGGCTTTTAATTTATCAAGGTAGTTGTCCGTATTGCGTGCCGTTTCCAAGGGAAAATCCATGCAGACAGTGGCACTTACGCCGTTTTCGGCTTCCATGCTGAGGCAATTCGATTCCCTTTCTCCCTCTTTTACGACATGAATACGGGCTTTCACTTCTATCAAACGAGGCTTGCGAGAGTCGAGAACGGCTTGTTCAAAAACTCTATCGCGGTTTCTGTACAGACTCACGCCGGCTTTGATGTCGGTCAAAGGGCGATTGGGGTATATGATAAGACGGTTCGACTGTTTATTCTGCTTGTTCGCAGCCCGCAAAGACGCACTTTCCACACGGTTGACAAGAAAACCGCCCGATTTGTCGCCAATCCTGTACACCATTCCGTCGCCTGAGTGCAGCATTTCCGACGTTTCAATATACATTCGGTTTTTCTCCACCGCCGAAATCCTTCCCACATACGTGCCGAGGCTTTTGGTATTATTCAAATCGCAGGTCGGTTCGCTCTTTCCTTTGAGATTGAAGATTGTAAAGCCTCGATTGAAGCTGCGTGAGGGCGAAGGCGTGAAGTCGATTTGAGCCTTGCCGTATGACGAACGGCAGTATTGCGGGTGCATTCTGCAAAACTCATCCAACAAAAGACTGTAATAAGCAGTGATATTCTTTACGTAAACAATATCTTTCAGCCGTCCCTCTATCTTGAAACTAACAGCTCCGCCTTTCAAAACGAGTTCCTCAAGAAGCGAAGAGGCGTTGAGGTCTTTCATATTCAAGAGTGGAGCATTGCGGACGAGACATTTGCCATCGGATTGGAAGAGCGAGTAATCGCTTCTGCAAGCCTGACAGCAGTTTCCGCGGTTTGCACTCCTGCCTGTGAGGTATTCGCTCATGTAACACTGCCCGCTGAACGAACAGCACAAAGCTCCGTGAATGAAAACCTCCAATTCCATATCGGGAAATGTGCGATGTATATCCGCTATTTCCTCCATTGAAAGTTCCCGTGCAAGGACTGCTCGGCGGAAACCTATCTCTCTCAATATGCGAATCTTCTCTTTGGAAGAACAATCCGCCTGCGTAGAGGCATGGAGAGGTAGTTTTATGTCATTTAATTCCAGCATTGCGGCGTCCTGAACGATGAGAGCATCAACTCCCACTTCGGCAAGAGTGTGCAAAGCCCTCCTTGCGTCCTCCAATTCTTCGTCATAGAGGATTGTATTCATGGTTACATAAACCTTTACGCCGAAAAGATGTGCATATTCCACCGCTTGGCAAATATCCTCCGCCGTATTGCCTGCCGACACCCTTGCCCCGAAGCGTTCAAAGCCCATATATATTGCATCAGCTCCTGCATCGATGGCTGCAATGGCTGTTTCAAGATTGCGAGCCGGCGAAAGTAATTCCAATTTCTTTTGTTTCATCGATTTCAGAGAGCTGTTCTATAATTTCTTTTTTTGTGTTCGGTGCTTTGGAAGGGCGTTTCGTTCTTGCCGCTACTTAGGATAAAGACATTATTATCAATACCTGAGCAGCTAAAACCCTGAGGAACATTGTCAGAGGATAGACCGTGGCGTATGCAATCGCAGGTTTGTCGCTTCCTGATTTCTCATTGATAAAGGCAAGTGCCGGAGGGTCGGTCGTGCAGCCTGCAAGAAATCCGCAAAGTGAAGGATAAGCTATATGGAATTTCTTCACGGCTATGCAACCTACTATTATGAGCGGCAAAAGAGTTATCACAAGTCCATAGACCGCCCAAATCCAACCTCCCGAAGCTATTGCGGAGAAGAAGTTCCTGCCTGCCGACAATCCGACCGAAGCAAGGAAGAGAGCAATACCGCATTCCCTTAACATCATGTTGGCGGAAGTGGTGGTATAGGTAACGATTTTGTAATACGGTCCGAAGCGTCCCATAAGTATTGCTATAATCAAAGGTCCTCCCGCAAGCCCCAATTTTACGCTTTGCGGCAAAAAGGGAAATGAAACGGGTATGGAACCGAATATCACGCCTATTGCAATGCCGAGGAATATAGGTATGAGGTTGGGAGCTTCCAATCGCTTCATCTGATTGCCCAAAAGCGAGGATACTTTTTCCACTTTCGATTGCTCCCCGACAAGAGTAACCCTGTCGCCTGTCTGCAATATCAAATCCTTTGCCGCAATCAAATCTATACCGTTGCGGTTTATTCTCGTTATGGTAACCTTGTAGAGACTGCGAATGTGCAAGGAACCTATCTTTTTGCCGTTTAATTCCGGTTTTGTAACCACTGCACGACGCGAAACAAGAGTATGGTCCGGTGTTTCCCAATCCTCTTCCCCCGTTTCGGCTTTTCTGCCGAGCAACATGACGACTGCCTCCTCGTTATCGGCGTGGGTTACAAGGCGGAGCGTATCTCCTGCCTGCAAAACGGTGTCATCATTAGCCGGTTCCACCTTTCCGTCCGCATGTCTGACCCTCGAAACCACCACGGCGGTCTTGAAGTTCTTCATTATATCGGAAAAACGTCTGCCCACCACGCCTTGATTTTCTATAAGCACGTGCAGTTTTTTCATGGTGGCGTTATGTTTCTCCGCCTCTTCTTTCTGCACCTGCGAAGATGGCTTCATCTTACAAAGAAACTTTATTATATATGGAGCAAAGATAATTCCCAACACTCCCAAGGGGTATGCCACAGCGTATGCCGTAGCCAAGAGGTCGCCCGACGAGGCATCTGTATCGGCAAGCGTTGCCTGTGCCGCTCCAAGCGAAGGAGTATTGGTTACGGCTCCCGAAAGTACACCCGTCATTGTGCTTAGGCTCTCTCCCGAAAGCAGATGTATCACGTATGTAACTATACAAGAAAGGACTATTGCGGAACTTGCGAGTAAATTAAGTTTAAGCCCCCCTTTCCGAAGCGAAGAAAAGAAACCCGGACCGAGCTGCAAACCTATGGAATAGACGAACAAAATCAAACCGAAGTCCTTTACAAAAGTGGCAATACCCGCTTCGGGAACCAAACCGAAGTGTCCGAGGATTATTCCGACAAATAAAATCCATGTGATACCGAGACTTATGCCGAAAATCTTCAATCTGCCGAGCATTATGCCCGCAGCAATGGTGAAAGACAGCAACAAAACGGAAGAAGCTACGGAATTACCCGTAATCAATTCATAAAACCAATCCATAAACCGAATATTTCAAGTTTCAAACCTGTGTTACAAATATTTTATTGTACAATCGGGGATAAAGGAATGGCGAAAGAAATAAACACCAAACTAACTTCGAATGAGACCAAATATCGAAATAAATACACCTTTAACCATATCCTTATCTCCCGAAAGATACAATCTTAAACTTCAACGGCAGGTCTTCTGACTTGTATCCCGAAAAAACCTCCTTCCCATTCAAACGAACAGTGGATAACGGCATTCGGTATATTCGATACTTACAGCTACGGGTTTAGTTCCTGATTTGCACAGGATTCCCTTTTAATTTGCCAACAGGCAAAACCGTTTGTTTGCGACTGCAAAGGTAATACTTATTTCCCAACTGACAAAATATATTTGAAAAAAAGCAAGTATGCAGCTCTAAATCAGCAATCTTTTATACATCTGTATTGTGTTCTCCAAGCCGAAATAAAGAGCGTCGCTTATCAAAGCATGACCTATCGACACTTCTTCCAAATTGGGAATCATTTGATGGAAATATTGCAGATTTTCAAGGCTTAAATCGTGTCCCGCATTCAATTCCAAACCACATTCCGCCGACTTTCGAGCAGCCATGACGAACTTTTCTATCGCCTTTTCCCTGTTCTGCTTATAGTTTGCGGCATAACTCTCCGTATAAAGCTCCACTCTGTCGGCACCGCAACGCTTTGCACCCTCCACCATGGAGCAATCCGCCTCCACAAAGACCGAAACCCTGCATACTTTCTTCAATCTGCCCACAATATCCCTCAATTCCACTTCCCTTTTTACCGTATCCCAACCTGCATTCGAGGTAAGCACATCCGGAGCATCGGGAACAAGAGTTACCTGAGCCGGTTTTATCTCCTCGATCAAAGACATAAACCTCTCCGAAGGATAACCCTCGATATTAAACTCCTCTGTCAGCACAGGCTTCAACTCTCTCACATCGCTATACCTTATATGCCTTTCATCGGGGCGGGGGTGTACCGTTATCCCTTCAGCACCAAACCTCTCGCAATCCAAAGCAAACTTGATTACATCGGGAACATTTCCCCCGCGTGCATTCCTTATCGTTGCCACTTTGTTGATGTTAACACTCAATCTTGTCATTTCTCTTTACGTTCATTATACTTGAAGCAAACAACGCTTCACGCTGCAAAATTACAACCAAAATTCAAACCCGCAAAACCAAAATCCCTTTATTCCCGACAAGAAAAACCAAGTAAAAACACCCTCTTTGCAAGCAGTTGAATATCAAAGCAAAATAATGCGATGAAAAGCCTGTGAAACGTATCTCCCTTTCAGTGAAACGAAACAGCAAAAGAAATCAGCGAATTACCGTTTCTATGAAAGGAAAACGGTAATTCGCTTTTATCTCCATCGGAAGCTATGAATTTCTAAGGTATTCTGAGCGGAATTGTCTGTCTTTACCTGATGACGAACTTTCGCATGGTGGAACCTCTGTCGGTACGTACTTTGATGAAATAAACAGCTGACGGACGCTTTGCAAGGCTTATGCGAATGTTCTTGGCATTCACTTCTCTTTCCTCCACCAATCTGTTCATGGCATCGAAGATTGCAATATTCAGAATATTATAATCCGACGCCACATTCAGCACATCACTCGCCGGATTAGGATACACACGCACACTTTCCTCGCTTAGTACATTTACGCCCAAAGCACTGCTTGCAGTATCGGTAATCGTGCTGTCTCCTTGCGGAACACTGTCTTCCAAAACCCTTATCGGAAATATCGCAAGAGGAGCATAAACGTTTGTATCACAATTTGATCGATTGTATTTTGCCACAAGATCGTATCCGGCGTTGCTCCAATCAACCTCATCAACCGACATCCAAACTCCCCTGTTATAACAGAAAGCGACATAGGGCTTATATTTCGTTCCGACTTCGCATGGAACATGCTCAGTTCCGGAACCCCAATACTCTTTCTTGTAAAAAAACATTGCGAAACTGCGATTGTTAGGATAGTTTCCAAGAGTACATGGAACAGATAACAAATCGAAAAACACCATATAATCATCATATACTGTTATAGTGTCATCAAACATAAATTCATAGTGCCGGGCGTACATTTCCGGTATGCCCGGATTGACTATAAAGGTCTTCTGTGATAATACAGACATGGAAGTATTCATTATTCCGACAATCAGAGTATCCGGAATATTATCATTGTATGGTTTTGCAAGAATTGAGATGCCGGATATTTTCACACTGTCATTTCTGACTTCATATCTTTGAGCTACTTTTTTTACCCTATACAATTCATCTGCAAAATTGCTCGTGCAATCAAGAATACTGTGTGCAATTACGTCAGTATAATGGAGTCCTAAATTTTGCTCATAAGTTGAGTCAATCAATGGAGGATGAATGTATTGTTCAATATGCTCCGACCCAATTCCGGCTGTATCTATCTGAGCCTTCATTACGAACGGACAAATCAAGGCAGCAATCAATATCAAGTCTTGTAAATTCAATGCTTTTTTCATTTCTGTTATTTTTTTATTGGTTTCTAATTCTGACATTCGATACTTATTTGCATGGGATTATTCCCTGCATTATTTCCATTCCACTGACAAGGGATTGTCGTGATGACGGGCAAAAGTGGAAAATATGAAGAAACATTTCCTTGTGCCGTCGCATCTATCTTTATGGTTTCATATTTATCACAACTGTACTGATCGTTATTTACTTTTTTGAGTTTTCCCTACGTTTGGGCTTTGATTTAAGAGGTTCACACATAGGGAGGGGCGAACCTCTCTAAGAAATGAAGCGGTTCGTGCCTATGTGATGGATTGTGAAGCAAAAAGTATCCATGGCAAAACTCATTTTGGATTGGGCAAATATACGAATAATCCTCTTATCTGCAAGCATATATAGGTGTATTTTTGTAGGCAAAACCTTTGTTCGTGTTTGAATTGTTTCGTTTTGGTTCTTATCGACTTTTTATGCAGCCTGATAAACAGTTATTTGCGAAGAGTAAAAAGCTAACGCCTCTTTATAGATTTTGAAACGCCGTTTTATGAAATTAAAAGACCGAAAGAAAAATTTCAAATGGCGTTTTGTCGGAGGTGGTTTTGCTGCAAGTAAAAAGCAAGTGTGCTTCGATGCTTTGAAAAACCTTGGGCGGGCTTGCGGGAAAGGTTTTTTTTAGTAACTTTGCAGCCGAAAAAGAGTAAAACAGGAGAGGTGTTACAGGAGTTAATATCTCCTGACAGACATACGAAATAAAAATAATAACAAACAATAACTTACAGCAAATGAAAATTTTATTGTTAGGAGG
>URCX01000002.1 GCA_900546465.1 uncultured Bacteroidota bacterium
CGGTATAATAACAAAAGATTGTCAGGTAACAATATATACCAATCAAGACTCCATTTATCACCCAAGCACCAAGATGAATTTCAATAAAAGCAATCGTCAAATCTTCTTCAACGATTACAGAGAAGGTATTTCGGCTTCTCCATGGGTGGATTCATATCATTGCATTGATATTTACACCGAGGCTGTTTATGCAAATTTGGACGATTACAAGATAGAATTCACGGCAGTCAAAGGTCCGGCAAGAGAAACTTTCGCCACGTTTGAAAGTAATAACTATTATTCGGAGGATAAATGGAATAAGTTGCAGGGTATAGACGAACAAAATCCATTATTCAGAATACAGGCTTTCGTAAAGCAAACAGGCAAGGAGCAATTCACCGTTAAACAATTCTCTAAATTCATAGGATTGGAGCCTGTGCAAGCCAAATTGATGTTGATGAATGTTGCATTGAACGGATTTATCATTTATGAAAGTTACAGAGAGACTGCGATTGTCAAGACCAAACTTTACGATTATATAGCAGCCAATCGCAAGAGAGCAGACTATGATGCATTAAGATTTGTATCCGCAACAAAAGGCGAGCCCAATGCGGTGTTAAACGTATTGGACATGGAGCTAAGAATGAACGGTATTGAAAAGTTCACTTTGAGCGATACGCATAATGTATCCATAAGACCGTTGAACGGAAGCATACGAATGAAAAAGAACAGGAGCTTTGAATTTGACGGAGATGTGATGGCAGGACGTTTCAAGATGACCGGAAAAGATTGTAAGTTCTCTTACGAACAATTCGCTTTGGATTTGCCGAGTATAGACAGCTTGAATTTCTACGTGCCTTTGTATGATGATTCCACTAAACTTGTAATGATACAGACGCCTATACAACATCTTTACTGCAAACTGCTTATTGATGAACCTAACAACAAGAGCAGTTTGAAGAAGATGGAAGGTTATCCTATAATGTCCTCTTTGGAGAACAGCTATGTTTATTATGATTCGCCGAAAATCCAAAACGGAGTTTACAATAGGGAAAGATTTTACTACAAATTGGATACTTTCCAAATCAAGAACCTATTTAATTTCAAGACAGACAGCGTAAGATTTGAGGGAGTGTTTGTTTCGGACGGTATATTTGAAGAAATAAACGAACCTTTGGTCGTTATGAGAGACTATTCCCTTGGTTTCAAAATGGAAACGCCATCAACAGGTTTGGCAACCTATAATGGAAAGGGGCAGTTCTACAATAGCATAGATTTAAGTTGCAATGGTTTGTTGGGAACGGGTTATTTGGATTACCTTGCCTCACGTTCACACTCCAAAATGTTTGTTTTCCACCCTGATTCTGCTTTTTGCATAACGGAAAAGTTTGTTTGCTTCGAGAAAAGTACAGGAAGAAGTTCCGCTGCCTTTGCAAAAGTCGATGTTACTCAAACAAGCGAGCATTGGTATCCCAAAGCAGATTATATGTTCGTCGAACAAAAAGCTGAAGCTTTCAATATGTATGACGGGAAGGCTTTCCATACGGGTTCATTAACTGTAAGTCCTGAGGGCTTAACCGGAAAAGGAAGTACAAAGAGCGAAGAAATGATAGTGAATAGCGAACTTACGAAATTCAAAAACGATAATTACACTTCCGATACGGCGAATTTTGTTTTAAATGCTTTGGACGGTAACAGTATTGCTTTCAAAGCGGAGAATGTTCGCGCAAAAGTGGATTTCATAAACAGAAAAGGTGAATTTGTTTCCAACGAAGGAGTAAGCAAAACAGAATTGCCGTTCTTGCAATACAGCTGTTATGTGGACAAATTCGCATGGGATATGGATAATAAGCAGTTGGCTCTTGTGGATACTCAGAGTCCGAAAGTGGAAGGCTTTGCTTCAAAAAATATTCGTGAGCTTGTGGATTTGGAACAGCCGGGGGCAAAATTTGTTTCCTCTCATCCGAATCAGGGAGGCTTGCATTTCAATTCATCAAAGGCAACTTTGGATTTGAATGAGAACAAATTACTGGCTGATGAAGTATATTTGATAAAGTGTGCCGACGCAGGAGTAAGACCTGCCGACGGAAAGATTACAATATATCCAGGAGCCCAAATGGACACTTTGGAAAATGCTACCATATTGGCAAATACCGAAAGCAAATTACATGAATATCGTAATGCGAGAATACATATTGCGTCCTCTCAAATATACTCTGCAAACGCTTATATAGACTATGTGGACGAAGATGGCAAGAAACATCCTGTCTTTATCAGCGAACTGAATCCATTAAGCGGTCAATCCGTCGGAAAAGGCGACATTACAAGAGATAGTTCTTTGGCATTGAGTTCTGCTTTCAACTTCTTCGGAAAAGTTACGGTAAATGCACAAGACAGTAATTTCCATTTCGATGGAGGGGTACAAATATCCGCAAATTGCAATGACAAGCAAGCTGCGTGGATTAAGTTTTCTGCTCCAATAGATCCTCAATCCATATATATCCCTGTTTCGGAAGCTCCTGTCGATATAGAGAATAACAGAATTACAGCTTCGGTTCTCTTCAACGAAGATAACTTTGAACCTAAGATTGCTTTCTTGACATCGGATACGGAGGGCGATAACGTCATGCTTTCTACAAAAGGCTATCTTACTTATGACAAAGCCAAGAAGAATTACATCATTGCATCAAAGCAAAAACTTGAAGACTTTGAGCAAATGGGAGAATATCTTTCATATAATAAGACTCGTTGCGATATAAAGGGAGAAGGTAATATCAAAATGGGGCTTCCTGTCGGCAGTGCGGTACAAATGAATAATTATGGAACTCTTACGGTGGACAAGAACAACGAAGCCGTATTACAAATGAGCCTTGCAATAAAATTCCCGTTCTCCCGACAAGCCTTGGATTTGATGGGAGTGGAGTTATATGAAGATTTGAATTTAAGTCCGATAGATTTGGAAAACTCAGCCTATAAACAATATCTCAAATATATCTATGGGGAAGAGAAAGGCGAAGAATGGTTTGAAGACTTATTGGTAACAGGAGAATGGAAAAGCATACCGAAAGAAGTTGCAAGCACATTGTTTTTCCCAAGCATAAGATTGGTTTGGGATCCTGTCAAACATAGCTACATAGGTACTGCAAATGCTCAACTCGGATACGTAGGCAATTACCAAATCAATAAAACCATAAGAACGAAAATACAACTCATAAAAACCACTCTTACTACCGAAATCAGATTATACGTAGAAGCTAATCCGGATCACTGGTATTTCTTTACTTATAATGGAGCTGCCATGAGTGCATTGTCATCGAACGAGACTTTCAACTCTATTATCAACGATACTCCACGCAAAGATAGGGAGACCGAAACAAAAGGCGGAAAGCTTTATACGTACAGACTTGCCACACCGGCAGAAAAACGTACCTTTATCAGAAATCTCGAATTGGGAGACCAATACAAAGACAACGAAACAGACAATACGGAGGAATAGAAATGAATTTTAGCGATTTACCATTGGCAACAGCCTTATCACTCGGACTTCTTACCGCATACTTTTTGGGTTCCATTCCATCGGCGGTATGGATAGGAAAATCATTTTACGGAGTAGATGTCAGGGAAAAAGGAAGCAAAAATGCAGGAACCACAAATACTATAAGGGTACTCGGATTGCTTCCCGGACTTTTTGTATTGGGAATAGACGTTTTCAAAGGCTGGTTGGCAGTTTACTTTGCAAAATTCTTTGGCAGCAGTCTTGCAGAAATGAACCCCGATTACCTTGTTTACTATCAGTTGGTCATTGGAATTTTTGCCGTTATCGGTCATGCACTTCCCATATTTGCACGTTTCAAGGGGGGCAAAGGTGTTGCCACAATGTTAGGTGTCGTAATCGGACTGTTCGACAAAATCATTCCTCTTGTACTTGCTGTTTTCGTAATAGTGTTTATTCTTACTCATTACATATCCGTCTCTTCCATGAGTGCGGCAGTGAGCTTCCCTGTCTTTTATTCCACATGCAGTATTTGGTTACACTACAATATCAATACGGTACAACTTTGTTTTTCGGTCATTGTCGCATTGTTTATCTTGTGGACACATAGAAAAAATATCAAAAGACTGATACATCACGAAGAACCGAAGTTCAAGTTCAAGAAAACAGTGGACTGATTCAAACAAAGTCTGACTTTATCGGTTTGTCTTACAAAGCAATCTGCCAATGGAAAAATTCAAAATCTTCGATGACAATCTTGTTCTCTTCAATTCCGTATTGGAAGACATCAGAAATGCAAAACAAAGCATTTGGATTGAGATTTACCGCTTCGGAAAAGATGCCATGGGCGAGAAATTCCGTATGGCATTGGAGGATAAAGCGAGCGAAGGCTTGGAGGTAAAAATTCTTGTTGACGCATGGGGTACGGGAGCCGACACAACCTTTTTTGAGCCTCTCACAAAATTGGGAGCAGAAGTGAGAATTTACCGCAAGATGCGTCTTGGCAAATCATTCCTTTCAAAGAACCATTGTCGAAATCACCGTAAGCTGATAGTCATAGATGGAGAAACAGGCTACATAGGCTCAACGAATATAACAGCCTACTGTCTGAATTGGCGAGAATTGAATTTACGGACAACCGACAAAGCCGTGCTTTCCGTTCTACGGCGTTCCTATAAGGATAGTTTCCGTTCTTTTGAACGCTATTCGTTCAATAAAATCGGCACAAAAAGAGATTTACATACAGGAGACTGGGTATTCATTCAGGATTTGCCCGGTATTTATCGACAGAAGATAAAGACGAAATACGAAAGAATGATTTCCAAGGCAGAGAAAGAAATTCTGATAGAGACTCCTTACTTTCTACCGGGGCATGTTTTGAGAAAATTGCTTTGCGAGGCTGCCCAAAGAGGAGTTAATGTCAATGTGATTACTCCCATACACTCCGACGTTCACGTTGTCGATATAATACGGCGGCATTATCTCGGTTCACTTCATCAGGCAGGCGTTAAACTGCATTTCTATACCGCAGGCAATCTGCATGCCAAAGGTGTAATGATAGATAATGAGATATTTTCAATCAGTTCCGCTAATTTCGATTATCGCAGCTTCCGATACCAATATGAATTGGCTCTTATAGGCAAGGAACCTCAACTTTTGCCACAGTTACAGGAACATTTTGACTCCACCTTGAAGTACTGCACTTCTTTCGATTACGCCTCTTGGAAAAGACGTTCCACGATAGACCGCATAATAGAGTTCATGCTTCTGCCGTTTCGCTATCTTTTTTAGTACGAACAAACAAAAAGAGACCTATCTGTTCAATTCCAAAATTCCGTTTTGGTAAGTATAGAAAATACTTCTGCCATTCAGAATTTCCTCTCTGTCTCCGAAAGGATATAGAACGACGAGTGCTGTCTCAAAAGACAGGACATAGCGATTCGATACCTTGATTATAGAAATATACGGCAGTATGCTGTTATAGTCCATTCTGCCCTTATCCGTTTTTGTATATGCCGCAACCGGAATGCTTCCGCAGAAGTTTCCTCCCTGACCGTCAAGAATAAACATATCGCAGCCCAAACTCACCTCTGCCCGTTTATTGAGCAGAACTATTGCCCTTTTCTCCTTTGCATTACCAAATACCGCATATTCCAATTCCTCATCGGAACTGCCGATTTCATGCACAAAGTCGTTTATCTTCAAACAAGCCTTACTGCCTTTGCCGTTTATGCTTATGCAAATGCTGTCCTTGGCAGATAAACGATATATCCGATATTCCGTATTCTTTGTTTCCTCGGCTTCAATCCTTGCATAAGAATGCTGAGCCTGCAAAAACACGCAAAAGAATAAAGAGATAAAGAAAATAAAAGCTCGCATCTAATTTCTGCCTTTCAACAAAGTGCCGTCCACATCGTATATCTCTATGCCGGCAGGAGTACCGTCCGAAAGGAAATACTCCCATTTTCCAACCTTAACGCCCATCTTATATTGACCGCTCAGCAACAAACCACCCGTTTCCGTATATACTTTATAGGAACTGTCCTGTATTCCGTCCTTGTAGTAATAGAAAGAGTTTAATTTGCCGTTCTCAAACCATGAAGTAGTCTCTCCGTTGGGAATATTTCCTTTCATATTGGATATTATGCAAGGCTTGAAACTCTCAAAGAACTTATAGAATACTTCACCCTCTCCACGCTTCACCTTTATATCGCATAAACCTCCGTCCGAAGCGAAATGAATTTCCATCACCCTATCCTTGCTGCTCACAATCTCCTCTCCCGCCGTATCATAAACCGTCCAATTCTCACCCATCGGACTGTTGGTGAAATCAGCCTTTGAAAACAATTTGCCATTCTCGAAATAGAACTTCCACGTTCCGGTTCTTTTATCCGCAACAAGCCCACCCTTATGCCTTGTCTTACCGTTCTCGTACAATCTTTCCTCCCCGACTTTCACCTTTACACCGTCTTTCTTCTTCATTACAGCTATAAGTTTCGACTTACCGTTCTCGTACTTCTCCACAACAACCTTTTCCGAACAAGAACATAAAATACATATCGTTGCAAGCGACAATGCAAACAATCTTAGCTTTCCGGATAATATCATAACATCAAAATTTTTCTATTCTGTCGGCAAAGATAGTTATTTATCACGAGTTCGAGCAATTTGACAACGAAAAAGCAGTACTCTGACCCCCTCCCGAATAATTTCCCACCCAAGCCGATTTGACGAAACGCCCTTTTACCGAAACCGAAACGCCGAAAGAAAAAATCAGAACGCCGTTTTATTTTTCCGGAACGGCGTTTTATTTTCAGGGCTCTTCTTTCTCACCTACAGAGAAAGTTGTTTTCTCAGGTAAAACAACTTTCTTCTCGGCTGTTTACAACACTCTGTAAAAGCAATAGTCGAAAAAAATTCATTTTGCGGCGATATAGTGAAGCAATGAGGGAAACCGGAATTGTCTTTCACGAATAATTTGTCATTTATCAGCATGTTGTTTCAATATTTTACTATCTTTGCCCCATAAATCAAACAAGTAAAGAAAGGAGAGTCAGAACAGAAAGAACAAAATGAGAAGATAATGTCCTCCAACGAGGGAATATGACATAATAAAGCGTTTTCGCTTATACTTTTGTTACATGAAAACCGGACATTTTCAACTGTAACTCTACGAAAGTAAAAGTGGCAGAACGCTCACGATGTATCTCGTGGGCTTTTGCTTATTTGTATAGTCAGGTTGTCCGGAATACCTCATGTAACAAGTAAGAGAATAAAGTCCCATGTTTTTTATGTCAAGCCGTAAAGGCAGAACTTAATTCCAATATGCCTGAGGGACAGGGCAAAAAACAAAAAAACAATATTAAAATGAAATCTATTATCAAATTGGCGGCACTTGCAATAATGTTCTTCGTTGTTGGTAATCTGTCTGCACAAAACAATATGACCGATGTGGTATATTGTAAAAACGGAGCTGTTATTCGCGGCACTATTATCGAACAAATTCCGGGCGTATCTCTCAAAATCCAGACATCTGACGGCAGTGTATTCGTCTATAAAATGGAAGAGGTAGAGAAAATGACCAAGGAAGCAATTCCGAATCAACAAATAAACACGGAAAGTCAATCCGAAATATCGGGAGAGAATATGTGTGTGAAAGCACGTCAGGACGCAAATCTGTACTACCAAGGAGCAGGGTCTTACAGTGGCGGTATATGGGCGACAACATTGATAGGCTCACCATTATTAGGGCTTATTCCTACTTTGATAGCTACGGGAAGGGATTTGGACGACCATGAGTTAAATTATCCGGATAGTAAACTCTGGGCAAATCGCGAATATGCAAATTGTTACAAGAATGCCGCCATGAAGAAAAGAAACAAAAAGGCATGGACAGCATGGGGCGTTTCAACCGGGGTTGCTGTTACAATAGCGGCTGTTGCCATTCTGTTACAAAGTACAGATGACGGTTATTCGTCCCCTTCATACGGATATAGTTGGTAACGTTAAACAGTAAGAGATAAAAAGACTATTTTTATTGTTTGCCATAGTGGCAACGACAATGTTCGCAGGATGTAAAAGCGATGACGATGAAGAGAATACAAATTCCAATGCCAGTCCTGTGAAATACACTATTGTGGGTTTCACAGACAGCGAACTTCCGGAGGCATGGCAAGGTGCGGAAGAAGCGGGCTTGACGGTGAGAACAGATATGTCTATTACAGAGTTGAAAGGTAAGAAAGAAGTAGGGTATAAAGAAGAGAGTATCTACGGAACGAATGGAGATAAACTTTCCCTTGTTGCCTATAATGCCGACAACATCAGAATAGAATACACATTGACGGTTTCTTCTGAGGATATTCAAGCTGTTACTATTGAGGATAAAACCATATCCGTTTCCTTGTATAATCACAGGACAATTCATTTGGCAGATTTCTAAGGTAAATTCAAGAAATCAAACAAGTCTGAAACATTAAGCGGGAAGAAGCACAAAACTCTTCCCGCTTTTATTTCTTGATTGTGTCTCGGTTCCAGATAATTTGAAATCATGTTTCGTTGCAGGCTTTGCAAATATCTGATAATCCGAAATTAGCAGAAACTAATTATCCGGATATTCTCATATCGCAACAAACAAAGAGACTTTTTCGTGTTTGCCTTTACAAGTAAAACATGGCTGAAAAATCGATTACATCAAAAAAAACACGATTTTTGGTTGGTGATTGGAGATAATGTTATACCTTTGCAGCAGTTATAAACCCTAAAAATTAAAAGTAATGGCTTACAAAATTTCAGATGATTGCGCAGCATGCGGAACTTGTATTGACGAATGTCCTGTCGGAGCAATTTCAGAAGGAGACATCTATAAAATAGACCCTTCAAAATGCGTTGAATGCGGAACTTGCGCCGATGTTTGCCCTATGGAGGCTATACATCCGGAGGAATAGTTCTGTGTGTCCCCAAAAAAGAGATAAGCCCTATATTTGTAGGGCTTTTTTACGTTTAATTCGATAGATATGGAATACAAAGAACTTGGAGAAGCAATAAAAAAGAAGACCGATTTGCTGGATTTGGTTTTGGATAACACCAAACAAACTTTCCGTTTGTTCAAATCGACAGCCAAAGAAATAATCGGAAGTTTGCAGCAGATGCACCCGAAGTACTTTTTCTTCACCGATAAGTCCGAATTTGAGTTTGAAATCAGGTTCGGGGCAGATATACTCTTGTTTACCATGCACACTAACGTCTTTGAATTTTCGAGATTGCATGAAGTGATGAAACTGCCATACATAAAGGAAGACAAAGAACGCTCTTTCAGCGGCATGATAAACATATATAATTTTCTGACGGACTCCTTTGACTACAACAGAGACTATGATATAGGATACCTTATAGGAAGATTATTCATCAATAAGGAAATGCACTATTTTGTGGAAGGCAAAAGAGAAGTGGGATTGCTGTATTCCAGCTTCAACACCTCAATTATAAACAAGGAATCGATAACGAGCATTATTCTTTCTTCAATGGAATATGCAAACAACTTCGACCTGTTGACACCTCCTTTCGATGAGGTAAAAGAGATAACTGTTGGGGAAATCAAGCAGAACACAGCAGCAAAACGCTTAGTAACGGCAAAACGTTTGGGCTTTGAATTTCAACAAGATAAGGATTGAATTGAAACTTTCTCTCTTTTTTTGGGGTTCAAAATTTGTCAAATCGGATTTTTGTTGTAATTTTGCACCGTCAAAAGAGGCAAATATTTAAGACGCCCCGTTCGTCTAGATGGCCTAGGACGCAAGATTTTCATTCTTGAAATCAGGGGTTCGAATCCCCTACGGGGTACTAAACAAGATTATAAGAAGATTACGAAAGATGGCAAACCATAAGAGTGCAATAAAAAGAGTTCGTTCAAACGAAAGAAAGAGGTTGGCAAATCGTTATTATGCAAAAACTATGCGTAATGCTTTGAGAGATTTCAGAGCTACTGAAAGTCTTGCAGAAGCAAACGAGAGATTACCTAAATTGATTTCGCAAATAGATAAATTGGCGAAGCGTTCTGTTATCCACAAGAATAAAGCTGCCAATTTGAAATCCAAGTGCATGAAGAGAATTGCCACACTTAAATAAGAATTGTTCGGAATGAAGATACCGGCCCCTCTTTTTAGGAGGGGCTTTTTGCATATACATAACTTCAATCTGCCATGAAATTCATAGACACGCATTCCCATATTTACGACAAGGAGTTTGAGCAAGACCTGAATCAGGTTGTGGGAAGAGCTTTAACCAATGGAGTTTATAAGATATTGTTGCCGAATGTCGATACAAGCACCATAGAACCACTCATTCAAACTTGTAAAAAATTCAACTGTCTTTATCCTATGATGGGTCTGCATCCCACAAGTGTCAATGAAGATTGGGAAGAAGAGTTGAAACGAATAAAAGAAACTTTATACACTCAAAAAGATTTGTTTTGTGCAGTCGGAGAAATCGGCATAGACTTATATTGGGATAAAACCTTTTGCGAAGAGCAGATTGAAGCATTACGCCATCAAATGTTATGGAGTTTTGATTTGGATTTACCCGTTTCCATACACAATCGCAAAGCTTTTGATGAGTTTTACGCCCTTATGAAAAAATTGAATAAGCCCACATACAAAGGTGTTATGCATTGCTTCGGAGGCGACCTCAATCAAGCGGAAGCACTCTTGGAAATGGGTTTTTATATAGGAGTTGGAGGTGTGATGACCTTCAAAAATGCACATCTTGTCGATGTCATAAAGAAGATAAGTCTTGATCGAATTGTTTTGGAGACGGATGCACCATATTTGGCACCGGTGCCATACAGAGGAAAACGCAATGAAAGTGCCTATATCCCTCTTATTGCCCAAAAACTCGCAGAGATAAAACAATGCCCCATCGAAGAAGTTGCTGCAAAAACCACAACAGCCGCATTAAAACTATTCGAACAACTTAGCTTATGAGAAAAGCACTACTGCTTGCACCCATGGCCTCCGTCCACAAATATATTCACATCAAGAAAAATGACCTCTGGCACAGCAGAGAAACCATTCCTTCAGTCTTATTCGCAAAATACATCTTTATAAATCATCATATCTCCATCTTCTCTTTGCTTTTCTTACTCTTTCTCTACTTTCTCTCTTCACGTTCCTTAGCATTCCATTTGCTTGAAAAACGTCCGAAAATTAGGAATTTTCAATTTTACTAACTTCATAGCTTGCGAATGAATCAGCAAGTTTCTCAGGCAAAAGAAATCGGCAGTATTTGGAAGTTAAGTAAAGCATAGCAATCTGTGATTTGGTGGGCTTTGCTTTCAGGTCAAGTAAAGGATAAGATGGGGTGTAAATGGGGCGGAATGTGGCGGACTAATAGTTCATGCGGTTACGGAAGTCGTTGCGTTTCTCGTATTTCAAGTCTTGCAACATTGGGGCTTTGACTGCAATGGTGAAGTTCCAGCCTTGTCGGGGACCGAAGGGTATCCAGTTCATTCGCATTTCCCAACAGTGTAAGTCCCGATAGAAGTCTATTGAGGTGTAAGTGAAGTCTTTATTGATAAAATCGTAACCTGTGGAAAAGCCTATTTTCCATTTTGAGGTAAGGTTTATGTCGCCTCTTGCGGTAAATGTTGCCGATTTATTGGTTTGATAGCCTGCTATCGCAACAAGGTAGGAACTTAATCGACTGTAACTTACACCTAATGTTATGTTCCATGGTACGGAAAAATCAATATTGTCTCCCAATATTTCATTGGGATTGGAGAAAGGACTGTATTGCAATTCGGCAGGAGCATGAGCCTCCGGAGCTTCTTGCGGCTTGTCTTTCTTCAAAGCTTCCGAATTTAATTGCCAACTGAGGTTCAGTGTCCATTGGGAGTTTTGCCTTTTGAAAAGTTTGCCTTCTTTGTCCCAAAGTAGTTGATTGGTCAAGGCTCCGTTGGAATCCAAAACGTAAGGTGTGAAAGAGCTTGAATAGTTTACTATGATTTTGTCAAACAATGTTGTTCTTGCACTTATACGCAATGGCTGCCAGTTTATGGAATCTTTTGCCAAGTCATAGCCGGAAGCTATGCTCAGGTTCTCCAATAATATTATTTTCCTTGTTCCTTCAACGGTATCTCGCGAATCTTTGACTTTCATTTCCAAATTATTGCTCAAAGAGAAGTTCAGCACTCCCGAGGCTCCTTGGACAGGCGAACCGTAAACTCCGTTCTCTGTTTTGGAATAATAAATCCTCTTTCCGTTTTTATCAGTGTAGAAATCATAGAAACCGAGTGAGGGATCGGAAAAGTCGGGGGTATAGTTTATGGATACGGAAGGGTTAAGCACATGGCGTATTGCTTTGATAAAACCTTTTTTGAAAGCAAACATTCCGTATATGCGGGTATTCAGACTGCTGCGGAAAGTTGCGTTACGGTTGCTTACAAAGCCGTATGTGGTGTCTTTGTCTATCAAATCTGTCATATGGTTATACATCTTGCTTATACTGTTGGTGTACCAACGTTCGGTATAGTCTATGGAATTGGACCAATTCAAATGTTTGAGGATTTTTACGTTGCTTTGAATGGGAATTGAGTGCATTATACCGTTGCGAAAGTTCTTGTACAAATCAGGAGATGTCAAAAGACTGTCGTATGTATTCAATGTGTTGATAAGGTTTACCCGATAGGAGAAAGAAATATCCTCATACCACTTTCTTTTGCCGCTTGCTTTCTTGTGGCGAAAGGGATAGAATTGTACGGAAGAGAGGCTCATTGAAGGTAAGTCCAAACTGATTGCTCCTGTGTTTACATTATATGTTTCGCCCAAATTTGCAGTGAAAGACCATGAAGAGCCGAACTTGGTAGAGAAAGCAATGGAAGATGTGGTTGTATTGTTGAAATAATCCGATACATTAGTTGTGTATTGATTGAATTTGCTGCTTACGAGATTGACGTTTGCAGAAAATGTTCGGTATGGATGTGCCTTTGAATCCTGCTGATGAGACCATCGGAATTTGAAATCCGTGGAAGAAGTGTAAGATGGGGTGTTTCCCAATCCCGTATGATTGTTTTCGTAACGAAATTCCACAGTGCCTTTGTACTTATAACGTTTTATGTAAGTTGAAGACATATTGAGGGCGTATGAAAGATTTGTATAGATGTCTCCTTGCAAAGCCAAATCCATATAATCGCTTATTGCGAAGTACCAACCAATATTTCTCAGATAATAACCTCTGTTGGCGGCATAGCCGTATGAGGGCATGAGAAAGCCGGAACGTTTACCCTTTGTGAAAGGGAAATAAGCAAAAGGGATACCGACAGGTAAGGGAATTTCCATAAGGGAAAACCATGCAGGACCTGTTACTATCTTATCTTCCGTTATCGCTTTGGCTTTCGAGAAACTTATTCCGAAATGCGGGTGTTCTTCATTATCGCATGTGGTGAACATTCCGGAGGAAATGTACATCGTTCTCTCATCTGCCTTTTTTACTTTTTCTCCATGCAAAAAGCCATCGCTTTCCTTGGTGAATATATTACTGATAAGCCCTCTTTTCGTATTGAAATTGTATTTCAATTCTTTGGATTTGTATTCCTCTGTCCCTTCTTTAAAGATAGGATTTTGTTTTACGGTATCGAGGGAATCTTTCAGTCCTATGGCATAAAGCATTTTGGTATCGAAATTCACTTTCATGAAGCCGGATTGCAAGTTCATCTTTTCGTAATTCACCTCTGCTTTATTGTAGAGAAATACGTCTTTATTATCGAGAAAAAAAGTCAGAGAATCGGCGGATTTATAGCTTACTCGTGCGTCCAAAGCCTTATGTTTTCTCCCTTTTGGGGTGGAAACACTGTCTTTTTTTTGAAGAGAGATGCTGTCTTGTGCAAGCATATAACGAGGACTAATGCACAGCAAAACAAGCATCAAACACAAAAAACAGCATATAGGAATCGACTTTCTCAATCGTTTTCTGATTTTAATTTGTACCTTTGTATCCGATTTGCAAATGTAAGATTTTTTGGAAAACTGTAAGAAGTAAATGAACAAACTGACGGGCGGACTTGTTGCTTTTGGAGTGCTATTTTGTGTATTGCTTGTTTCCTTATCGGGACACGCACAACACGACGGCGGTACAAAGAAGTTCAGTAAGCTGGTCATAGATGCAGGACACGGAGGCGACAAACCCGGGGCGGTGGGAAGCCGATGTAAAGAAAAGGATATAACATTGGCTGTGAGTTTGAAACTCGGCAGAATGATAACAGAAAATCTTAAAGACGTGGAAGTGCGTTATACAAGAGTCATAGATAAAGATGTGGAACTGTATAAAAGAAGCCAGATTGCAAATAAGATAGGCGCAGACCTTTTTATATCGATACACTGCAACAGTTCTGCGAATAAAAATCCTAATGGCAGCGAGACATTCGCCCTTGGACTCACAAAAGCTGCACAAAATTTGGAAGTAGCAAAAAAGGAGAACAAAGATATTCTATCGGAAGCCAATTACGAGGAAAACTATGACGGCTTCGATCCCAATGCTCCTGAAAACGATATACTTTTTGCCCTTTATCAAAACGCATATATGGAAAGCAGTCTGTGGTTTGCCGACAGGGTGCAACGCCAACTTACAGCCAATACTCCCATATCTGACAGAGGTGTAAAGCAAGCCAATTTCGTTGTACTGCTTAAATCAGCCATGCCTTCGGTTCTTATAGAGATAGGTTTTATTTCCAATCAACAGGAGGAGGCTTACCTTATGTCAGAATTGGGACAGTATGAGATTGCAGCGTCTATTTTCCGTGCTATATGCGAATACAAAATGCACCGCGACAATGTGAAAATGGTTGTGCCGAGTGTAAATTCACTTATCCCCAAAAATATCTTGGATAAACAGAAACAGTTGGAGGAAAACCAAAAACTTGCACAAATCAAGGAGGAAGAGCGTTTGAAAGCCGAACTTGCAGCAAAGAAAGCAGCGGAAGAGAAGGCTAATGCTCAGCAACAGGAAAGGAGTGGCAGCGAAATAATATATAGAGTACAATTTGCTTCAATGAAGTCGAAACTCTCTACTTCCGATTCTCGTTTTGCAGGTTTGGAAGATGTATGGCTTTATGAATTTGACGGCTATTGGAAATACTGTGCAGGATTGTTTGCAACCCAAAAGGAGGCTTCAAACTATGTCCAAAAAGTTCGTTCTTTGGGACATAAAGATGCCTTTGTCGTGGTTTTCCATAATGGGAAGAGAATAAGTTTCGAGCAAGCGAGAGCATTGGAAAAGAAATAACAGGAGATTAAAGATGAAGACAGAAATCAAAGTAGCTTTGGTAGGACTTGGAGTATTGATATTACTTTTTTTCGGTATCAAATTCCTCAAGGGAATTGACATATTCAATAAGGAAGTCAATTATTATGTTCTCTATAAGGACGTAAGCGGGATGCATCAAAGCAATTACATCTACCTTAACGGCATGAAAGTCGGTTACATCAAAAGCATAAAAGCTATGGATAACAGAGCGGAAAATTTCCTCGTAACAATATCCATAAGCAGCAAAGTAAACATGACCAAGGATAGCAAGATAGTTTTGTTTAATGCCGATATGCTCGGCTCAAAAGCTCTCAGACTTGAACTCGGACAGGGAGAATTGCTTCATAAAGGAGATACCATAAAAGGCGAAAGAGAGGTCGGAATGTTGGATAAGCTTGGCACAGCCATAACTCCTATGGCTGAAAATCTCGACAGTATTCTTTCCGCAACCAAAAGCATACTCAACCAACAAAATCGGGATAATATTCAACGAACATTGGCAAATTTAGAATCCACAAGTCGAAAGCTGAACGAACTTTCCCGACAATTCGATGGTCTTGTTGATAGCGAAAAAAGTAAGATCAGGAATATAATCGCTAATACCGAGAGCATAACATCCAATCTTAAAGACAATAACGAACGCCTTAGCAACATAATAAGTCGTATCGACCAAATAACCGATACAGTTGCACAAGCGAATATAGGCAGCACTCTTTCCGAAACCTCGCGAACCATAGAACGATTGAACAAAGTATTGGGCATAATCGAAAATGGTAAAGGTAACTTAGGCTTATTGATAAATGATGAAGGTTTGTATCGCAATCTCAGCGAGAGTGCGAAAAAACTTGATGCCTTGATTGAAGACATCAAGGTGAACCCTAAGAAGTATGTGAAAATCTCAGTGTTTTAGAACAAATATATACGGACATGTTATTTGAAAACATAGTATTCGGACCAATTCATTCAAGAAGATTAGGCACATCTCTTGGAGTGAATGTTTTACCCACGGAAAAGAAATATTGCAGTTTTAATTGCATTTATTGCGAATGTGGCTGGAATGTAGTGGATACCAGAATAAATGTGCCTTTCAATAAAAGAGAAGACATAAGGGCAGCTTTGGAACATCGTCTTTCTTCAAATACTGAAGCAGAGAATACAATAATCAATTCCATAACGTTCAGCGGCAACGGTGAACCTACGCTTCACCCCGACATATCGGGTATAGTTGATGATGTCATAAGTTTGCGAAACAAATACTGTCCGCAAGCAAAAGTTACAATACTCTCCAACTCCACCAATTTGGTAAGAGAAGATGTCTTCACAGCTTTGCAGAAAGTGGATAATCCTATTTTGAAACTCGATGCAGGCACAGAGCAAATGTTCAAAGCAATCAATAAACCGGTATCTGCCAAATTCAATGATATAGTTGAGCGTTTGATAGCATTCGGCAACAAATGTATCATTCAGACTCTGCTTTTAAGAGGAGAGAACGATGGTGTTGTTATAGATAATACAAGCGAAACGGAATTTTCATCATGGTTGGAAATAGTGAAACGTATCAAACCTCGTTCCGTAATGCTGTATTCCATAGACAGAGTAACACCGGAAAAAAATCTTGAAAAGCTTCTTATTCCTGAACTTGAACATTACGCCGCCCGCATAAGGGAAGCAGGCATAGAAACAACAACATATTAATTCTTATTTCAATGACAAACTGCAAAACCGAAAAAGCTGACAAAATACTTCTTCACCCCGTATTCGGATATATCATTTTCTTTTTCGTCATTTGGCTTACGTTCTTCTGTACCTTCAATTTGGGAAACTATCCCATGGAATTGATGGAACAGGGAGTGGGAGTTCTTTCTTCCTTTGCCGAAAGAACCATACCGCAAGGCTTTCTCAATGACCTTGTGGTTCAAGGCATAATAGGGGGAGTGGGAAGCGTCATCGTCTTTCTGCCGAATATTTTGATATTGTTTCTTTTTATTTCTCTCATGGAAGAAACAGGCTATATGGAAAGAGTTGCCCATCTTATGGAGAGGTTTATGCATGCCATAGGTCTGCACGGCAAGAGCTTCATACCTCTCATCATGGGATTTGGTTGCAATGTTCCTGCAATAATGTCCACAAGGATATTGAAAGACAAAAGAGACCGCCTTGTAACCATGCTTATCATTCCATTCATGTCCTGTTCCGCAAGACTTCCTGTTTATATCGTGATAGCCGGAACGTTCTTCCCCGAAAATGCAACCTTGGTTATGTTCAGCCTGTACGTAACAGGTGTGATTCTTGCCATACTCTTCGCGTTGCTGTTCCGAAAAACATTCAACAAAACCAACCATGCACCCTATAATGAGAACCTTCCCGAATATAAACTGCCGCGTCTCATTTCCGTATTGAAAAGCATAGGTAGCAATTCGGGACAATACTTGAAGAAAATGGGAGGAATAGTTCTTATAGCTTCCGTTCTGCTTTGGGGCTTGATGTATTTCCCTAATAGGAATACGCAAGATGTGGAACAAAGCTATATAGCCAAAATCGGTAAGGTCATAGAACCTGTCATGCGTCCAATAGGATTTGATTGGAAAATATCTGTATCGCTTTTATGCGGCATTGCGGCAAAGGAACTTATAGTTTCAAATCTCGGAGTGCTTTATTCAGACAATCCCGACACAAGTACAGATGTGCTTGGAGCCAAACTGAAAGCCGCAATCTATCCTGCGAACGGATTAAAACCCGGGGAACATGTCTTTACCAAGCCTGTGGCTCTGAGTTTCTTGATTTTCACTCTTATTTACTTTCCTTGCAGTGGAGTGTTTGCCGCGGTGGCAAAGGAAAGCCGATGGAGGTGGGCAGTATTCGTTGTAACCTATACTACTGTTATAGCTTGGTTGCTTGCTTTTGCTACTTACCACATTGCACAAATGATAATATGACATCAAACCGCCTCTTTTTTGCTTGCATGAATTACAAATTTCAAAAGTATAAAACCTCTTACGAATAAATACTCTCCGCAATGAAACAAAGCTTCAGTCTGTCGGATTATGAAAGTTCATCATATCAGGAAAGCGACCTGAGCATAATAGGTATTGTATGCCCCGTATCCGGATTTATTCTTGCCGGTAAGGTGAACAAATGTGCAGATATGAGACTTGTCAAAAAGGAAGATTTCTCAATATGGAACAAAAGCAAAGCTGTAAGAGATAACTTGGAATGTTTCTTTTGGAACAACGAAAAAGATGGCTGCCAATACATGCTTTTTGAGACAAGTAACGATAAAGTCGAAAGCATGAAACAATGGTCGCAATATGACTTTGTAATGATTATAATAGGCAGAGACAATGCCGAAATGGTCAGGAAACTTATTGCCAAATTGAACAAGTCCGAAGTAATAACAGCCTTACAACTGCTGCACGGCAATTCCGATAAGAAAGATACCAAAGCGGTGCAAGAAACCATAGTTCAACTTGATATTTTCGGACAGGAAGCCACCCAAAAAACAGAAACAAAGAAAAGAAAAAACAAATCTTCCAAAACTTCTTCCCTTATCGGAGAAACAATTATGGAAAGCCTGCTTTTGGACGTGGAAGAATACATCACCACTATGCTGAATTTAGCAAGCGAAAGTAAGAGATAATATCAAGAAATCAAGCCTTGACAAGCGACTGAAATCGAAAGTTAATTCATTATTGATGTAGTGCAACTCGCAGATTTTCCTTAGCTCAAAAATTTTGGCAGCCAAGAATAACAGAAAAATAAAACGGATTGCAAGTCTTATCGAGACAGCAATCCGTTTTCTTATTAAAGGTCAAAAGTTCCCATCAATAATACAAGGTTCTTTATATGCTATGGTCTCTATTTCGACCAATACACCCATAGGGAGCTTTTCAACTGCGTATGCTGCTCTTGCAGGCAACATTTCATTGTAGTATTTCGCATATACTTCGTTCATTGCAGCAAAATCGTCCATGGAGTTCAAAAGACAAGTTGTCTTCACCACATCTTTGAAACTGTATCCTGCTTCTGTGAGGATTGCTTCTATGTTCTTGAAGACTTGTTCTGTTTGTTCCTTTATTGTTTCAGGGATTTTGCCTGTTTCAGGATTTACAGGAATTTGTCCTGAAATGAAAAGCATGCCGTTTCCTGCCAATATAGCCTGACTGTAAGGACCTATTGCCTTTGGTGCCTTTGGGGTGTTGATTACTTTATTCATATCTGTGCCTTTTTATTTGTTTACCACTATTTGTTTTACTGATTTTTTGCCATTGCAAATGATAGTCATCACGTATGTTCCGTTCTCGAAATTGCCAAGCTCTATTCTTTTGTTCGTCAAATTGCAATTTGCTTCGGTATAAACTTCCTGACCCAAGATGTTTGTTATGCTTATGCTTTCTGCTCTCTTATCAGGGGATTGTATCATTATGTAAGAGGAAGCCGGATTAGGAGAAACCGTAACATCTAAGTCTTTTTCCACATCTTTCAAAGAAGAGTAATCCATTACATATATACTCTGAACATCCGAATAAGCTTCCGGGCAGGTGGAAATCTGTACTTTCACTCTGTAAGAGTATAAGGCAACACTGTCAGGAGTTTCGCTGAATGTAACATTCGTATTATTGAGACTCTCCCATGTCGACTCGTTTATCTGCCTTTCCCAATCCATAATATCGCCTCTGTAAGAAACAAGTCTCAATGTACCTGTGCTTGAAGTCAAAGCTATGGTGTCTTCAACGGACTTGGATATACGACCACCTCTTGAAATCAATACATTCATCAAAACGGTATTACTTGTATCCTTTATCGTTCCATTGGAAAACACTATTCGACGATAGAAAGTACTGTCTTCAAGACTTTCCGGCTGATAGTCTCTTTGGTCGGAAATCTGAGTGGCATTTGACCAATTGCCTGTACGTTTCTTTTCCTGCCATTGGTAAGTGAAATTACCTCTTCCGCCTTCCGGTTCCGAACCTACCAAGAGTTCAGGAGTTGCTCCTGCACAGAATGATTGATCAGACGAGATAATGTTGTTCTCTACTGCCGGATAAGTAGTAGTGAAGTTTCTCTTGGTACCGTAGTTTGTACCGAGATTAGTTGTTATGTATGCTCTGTAATAATAGGTTACTCCTTCCGACAAAGTGTCTATCGTGTAAGTGAAAGCCCCCATTGTTTCATCTGTCGAAGTATATACCATATCTCCATCAACCGTAGGATTTTCCGAAGCGTTTGTCGTGAAAGTAAATCCTTTTGCTACAAAGGTACCTTCTCCCATATTTGTAAGATTGGCTTCAACCGTTGCGGCTCCATTGCTTATGTTGCCCGCGACTCTCGTTATGATAGTTCCCAAACCGCTTGTGGTTGTAAATTGAGAACGTGTGCCATAGACAGTTCCGCTTGCGTTTCTCGCATAAGCTTTATAGTATATGGTCGTATTAGGAATAAGTGAAGTAAGTGTCGAAGAGAAAATAACGCCTGTCGAATCAGAAGGCACGTAATTTATATTGCCTGCCTCTATATTGTCCAAATCCTCTGTACTTGTACTCCAAACAATACCTCTTTCAGTTATAGCATTCTCGGCAGTCTCTGATTGATATACCACACTACCCCAGGCAACAGCCGTGGTGGATCTTATTGTCGAACCGGAAACACTGTCTGTTACCACAGCAGGAAGATTGGACATGAAATTAAATCTTATTACCGAGTCATTCTCATAACGAATGTTCGTTATAGGTTTGTTTGTCGGACTACCGTTCTTCAATGTGGAAGCAGGGTTTGTCGTATTCGTGAAGTTGGCATTTCTTGTAGCTCCCGGATAAGGGCAGCGGTTTGTCTCTACATCGGTATCTCTACCCGAAGCAGGACGCAAGAAATATCCTCTGTCGTTAGGATTGACATTGATGGTATTACTTCCATTCTGCAACCATTGGGTCAATTTATCTTGATCGCAATGGAAAATCAACATTCCTTCGTTCGGCAAATACGTATCCCAACGAGTCTGTTGTCTGTTCTCTACAATGAAGTACTCATTTGTACTTAGAGGTATCATATATGCTACTGTAGTGTCCAAACTGTTCAATGCAGGGAGGTACAGGTTCTCCGCAGTGGAGTTTAAGGTATCAAAGGTGAACCAATCTGCAATCCATCTTTCCATAGCCGACAATCCGACAGGGCTTGCACTGTTGTTCATATAAGAACCGCTTGCCATCAAATCCCAGTTTCCGGGAGTAACAGCCTGTCCACCGCTGCCGTTATAGTCTGTATCATAAAAATCAGGAAATCCCAAAACGTGTCCGAACTCATGACAGATGGTTCCTATACCGTCCATTTGAATGGAGTTTCTTTTTTCTGCAGAACATGAATACGGTCCGAAACGAACACCGTCCTTTACAATATTTTGGTTCACATCGCTTCTGTGCGGCCAAATTTCATCGGGATTACCTGTTGAAGATTCGGGAGTTCCCGCAAATATTATATGTACCGCATCGACTCTTCCATTCCCATCATTATCATAATCCGCATAGTTCACATCAGGGTCGGCTGCGTTTAGTGCATGTAGTACGAATTGTCCCATATTGGCATCGTGTCCGTAAGATGAGCTTTGACCATAGTACCTCATATTGTTCGGAAGGGTATAAGGACCTGCAACATCAATATCCATTATGAACTCTCCGTTGGAGTTATCCCTGTAATAATCCTTTACGGAACCCGTTCCGTTGTAATTATCCTGACTTACGAGATTCACGAAATCCTGATTGGTATAAGTAAAAGGCAAATCGCTAAATCCTACAAGGATAACCAATAGTTTGACAGTACCGTGAGACGGATATTTTGCATCGTCGTTTATTCTTCCCTTAGGGGAATTGGCTTTCATTTCTGCGACTTGATTGCTTGAATAGAACAAATTAACAGGCAAAGTACTCAAAAACGCTCTTTCCTCAGCCGTTCTCTCATTCGGATTAGCTGCCAGATATTTTGAAGCGACCAAATCTCCTTTTTCATTCAATATACCGTATGTAAAGAAACCCTCATCGTTCCTCACCAACATATATTGGTCTGTCGTTTTAGCCCAATTCACATTCTCATCACCTCCAAGAATGAATGTAAGCATTTTACCATTGGGCTGTTTAATGGTAATTGCCTGTCTCTTTGCCGGAATGGCAAAAGCTCCCATGCCTATCATAAGACACATAAGAAGCATGACTGTTTTTCGTAAACCTTTTCTCATTATATGTTTCTGTTTTTTGTTTTTCACTACGCTACAACGCAAATCTTATTGCTTTAAGTATTCGTTTCTTTCATGAATAAGACGTATTTGCAAGCTATCTCTTGCTGTAAAACTCTCCATACGTCGAAAAACGAAGCGGCAAAGTTACGAGAAAAATTTCTTTTCTCCAAAAAGCCTTGCACAAAAAGAAAAAGGGTGAGCCGAAACTCACCCTTCAAATTCATATATAGAACAATCTCTTACTTGTTTACAATCAATTTCTTTGTTTGCTTTTCTCCGTTAACAGACAAAGTGTAGAAATATGTTCCGTTAGCCAAGTCGGCAGTGTTTAGGTTTACATTATAAGATGTACCTGCAACTTGGTTTCCTTGGTTCATCATCTTAACTGTCCTGCCCATCATATCGGTGATTACGATATTTACATTACCTGATTTGTTCAAAGAGTAAGAAATAGTAGTCTCGCCGTTTGCAGGGTTAGGATAAGCATTCAATGAAGAGCTTGAGCTGATTTGTTCAGGCAAAGAAGCAACATCTCCAAGTATCATACGAATCATAGGAGTGGTGTAGTCGGAATATTCAGGTCTTATATAAAGCCTTCCGCCCCAAGAATAGTTACCATTTATTCCGGGTTGACAAACCAACATTGACCAATCAGTACTGAAACCTCCCGGACCGAATGATCTGATATATCTATCTGTTGCTACTGCGAACTTTCCATTTGCAGCCATACGGTAGCAAGCGTAGTAAATTTCACCCGGCTCCAATCTTACACTGTTAGGGAATTCAAGATAGATAGAATTAAAATCCCTTGCCACTCTCCATTCGCCATCAGCCGTCGGTCCTCCCCAAAATTCATTATTGCCGACATTCAAATCAGCTTGCTGAACTGTATAAACAGGTGATTGAACAGGAACACCCCATTCGTCCTCAACATTGATTATCATATTATTAATATCTGCAGCCTCAGCATTGTACTTTCTCAACTTTCCTTGTATTTTGGCACCTGCACGGCAAGAGTCAACAGCCGGAACAACTTCCACACCTGTTATGTACTTAACCGCAGTGTTATTGTCATTTGCGCTATAAGGCAAGCAAACTTCATAACCTTGCAATCCGATTGTTGCCTGGTCTGTCAAGAAAGCAGTTCCACCGTAGTTGATAAATCCGTAGGTAAAGATACCGCTTCTTCCATGAGAAGGGTGTGCTACTATTACGTTTCTATCCTTAGCCCATCTGTAATGTCCGGAATTATTTTCCATCTCTCCTCTAACGTTGAAATAAAGAGTATCATCGGCTGCTGCAATAATGTTACCTTCGGAAGTCAATATTGTTGAAGCGCTATATGCTCCTATTTCTTGATACGGCAATACGGTGCTTGCTGTTACGAATTGGCTGTAACGAGATTCGGAAACATTGCCGTTGCTTGCAGTGTCTCTTCTCAAGGCGTTAAGCAAACTGCCTTCTGTTGACTCGTTATCGCTTACATGTGTATAAACATCTTCATCGTTTTCATTGCTTGTTACCTTATTGAATACATTTTTTGCCATAGCACTGGCATAATCGGTTGCTCCCGTATTTTCAAATACACCTACGAAAACAACGGTATCCAACATAACTCCGGTAGGAATGATATGGTATGTGTTTGCAGCATAGTTGGTGCTTACAACATCTATTCTGTTCTCCGGAATATCAGAGTAAGAAATATCATCTATAAGCCAGTAATATCCTTGAGTCTGATCCTGGCTTCCGGGAGCATAAGCACGAATTCTTACATACAAAGGTTGATCTTCCGTTGTGGCAAGAACATTTACGTTATAAGAGCCTCTTGGAAGGGTTACTCTTTTTGTTTCGTATGTAAAGTCGTTTGCATTCATCTCGATACCATTAACGTTAAACTCTATGGAGTCATAAACCGTAAAGTTCAAATCATGGCTCCAGTCTATGTAGTAACGTTCCGAATTAAATCGTTGAAGCACTTGATTAAAGTAAATATCAACTCCTCTCATACCGTGAGTATAAATAGGAGTGTTTAGTTTAATAGACGCGGTTAAATCCACTCCGCTGTGTCCATCTCTCTCTATATCGACATAACTCAAAAAAGCGAAGCCGTTCTCTCCTGTATTGGGTATACTATAGCTTTGCAACACTCTCTCGTACGTCCAATACCAGTGAGTAGTATTATAAAGGCTGTCTTCGTATTTGAGCCATTGAAACAACTCAGGAGCTGCACTTTCAAAAGTTGTGGTTACGTTTGGTTGCAACTGCCAGCCTCTTGAGCCGCTGTTGACAAAGGTGTAGGCTGTGCTTTCTTGAAAATCGCACAAAGTCTCGATGGTTTCTCCGTCCTTGCGGCCGTTCAAATTATTTTGTTGCTTTTGTTTCTGGAACTCTTGGTAAACAGCTGTTTTGTCAAGAGTTGTTTTTTGCGTCTTTTGAATAGCATCAGCTTTGATACCTATTTGTGCAAAAGCTCCACCGGTACCCAGCAACAATGCCAACGCTAATAATGTTTTCTTCATTTTTTGATTGTTTTTTGTAAGAAACTATTTGATGTACTCAACTATTCAATTTGCAAATATACTACATTTGCGGACAATAGCAAGCATACTAACGCATTTTTCGACAAAATGTTTTCTTGCCGGCAAGAAAAACCTCGTTTCTTCATACCTTTTTTACTGCTTTTTCATGTGCTTGCAGTACAGTCTCTTTGCAGTGTTTTATCCGAAAGCCGTTTCGTTGCGATTGAAACGCCGAAAGAAAAAATCAGAACGCCGTTTTATTTTTCCGAAACGGCGTTTGCGTTTTGCGTTTGTGGCAAACAAAGCTGCAAAGCGGAATATCGAGACGGAGGAATAGAGGGAGAATGGGTGGTTTTCGGCTTTTTTTCGTACCTTTGCTCTTTGTAAAACGAATTGGTGATGATTGGGATAAACAAAGTAATTCTTATAGGTAATATCGGCAAAGACCCTGAAATTGTGTCTTTCGACGGAATAAAAAAATCGACATTCTCTCTCGCTACAACAGAACTTCATAAATGCAAGGACGGTTCCAAAATAGAGGAAACGGAGTGGCATAACGTGGTTTGTTGGAGAGGTTTGGCTGAGGTGGCAGAGAAATTTTTGAAGAAAGGCATGCAGGTTTATGTAGAGGGAAGAATAAGGTCGCATGTGAGGGAAGATAAGGAGGGATATAAAAGACGGGTGGTTGAAATCATTGCCGAAAATCTCAAAATACTCTCCCGTTTCCATGCCGGAGAGACTCTCCCTTGCGATACAGGCAACAGAGATTCTGCTTCGGTTTATGAGGAAATTTTGGAGGAGGGTTTCGACACTTCTCCCGAAGATACAAAAACCAATCTTTCCAAACTATTGAGCGAGGATACCGAAATAGAGAAATTGGGAGACCTTCCTTTCTGAGAAATCATTAAACGAAATCACAGTATATGAAAACAGCAACTTCGTTCTTTAAGACATTGTTCCTATTTGCCCTTGTATGCACAACATTCTTTGCACAGGCACAGAAGAATGGTGCAAATTATGCAAGAATACAGTACAATAATCCTATAGGAGAGTATAAAGATTTCTATTCTTACGGAATCGGCTTGGAATACGGGCATACTTTTTATTTCAATGTGGCATTGGGAGAACTCGTCTGCCCGGGCATTGATGTTACTTTTCTTGAATTGGCATTCAATTCGGGAGAGGAATATGATTATTCGCAAACAGTGTCTGCTTCCGAGGCAGCATTGTATAAATACACGACCAAAGGCGGCTTTCTTATGACCGCAGGACCGAAAGTAGGTTTGGCGGCGCAAATGGAATTGATTGACGGCTTGTTTTTGGAGACTTCAATAAAGTATTGCCCTACTTTGGTATTCGGTTCTCGCAATCTTGCACGAACCGAACTTACCCCCAAGGAGCAGAGTTCGGGTTGTTTTGCCTTTTCCAACCGTCTTTCATTGAATTTGGGCTTGAAATACCAATGGTTCTCTTTCGGAGGAGAATTTGTGTTCGGTAAAGCCAAACTCGATTATTCCAAAGCCATCATTCCGGATATCGGAAACAAGCCCGTATTACAAGATGAGAAAAATCTCGGAATGAATACTTTCAAACTTTATGTGGGTTTCAATTTCTGATAGTCCGAAATTGAAAAAGCACTTTCCCTTCTTAAAAGGATAAATCGGCATGACGGAAACAGATATTCAAAAGGTAAAGAGACAATTCCGCATTTTCGGAAACAGTTCTCTGCTGAATAAAGCAATAGAGATAGCAATCAGAGTTGCCAAGACGGATGCGAGTGTTCTGATTGTGGGAGAGAGTGGAGCGGGAAAGGATGTTTTCTCTCGCATAATCCATCAAAACAGCGACAGAAAGCAGAAGAAATACATAGCAGTGAACTGTGCTGCCATTCCCGAGGGTACAATAGAAAGCGAATTGTTCGGACACATCAAGGGTTCATTCACCGGTGCTGAGAGAGACCGCAAAGGATATTTTGCCGAAGCGGACAAAGGTACCATCTTCCTTGATGAGGTCGGAGAACTGCCCTATACGATGCAGGCAAAGTTGCTGAGAGTATTGGAAAATGGCGAGTTTCTGCCCGTAGGGGCTTCTTCGGCAGTGAAAGTCGATGTGAGAATAATTGCGGCAACCAATGTGAATTTATTGAAAGCCGTAGAGCAGGGACGTTTCCGCAGCGACCTTTACTATCGTTTGAATCAGATAAACATAAACGTACCTTCTCTCCGAGAGCGACAGGAGGATATTCCTCTTTTGTTTCGATTCTTTTGCAGCGAATTGGCGGATAAATACAATATTCCGAGGATAAGCCTCACACCTCAGGCTTTGGAATATCTCAAAAGCTACCCTTGGCGAGGAAATGTCAGGGAGTTGAAAAATATAGCCGAGCGAATTTCGCTTTTGGAAATGAACAGAGAGGTGGACATTCAAACGCTTAAAACCTATATCCCGCCTATCGAACGTCTGCCTGTGCTTTTCAAATCGGAAGAAGCAAGTGCGGACGCAAGCGATATAATAAGCATCGTATTGCAGAACAAAAAAGATATAGAGGAATTGAAAGAGGAGATTGTGAGACTTAAATCCGTTGTTCTCGGCATGTTCAACAGTTCCAACAATCCGACTATGATAAACCCTCCTTCGACCAATCACCCGAGTGAAATGCTTATTGATTATCCGGAAGAGAACGTAAAGAAAGATAGTCCGGTAAGTTTGAGAGAAATGGAAAAGAATGCCATAATTGCAGCTTTGGAAAGAAATAACGGCAAGCGAAGTGCCGCTGCCAAGGAATTGGGTTTCTCCGAAAGAACTCTCTATCGTAAGATGATAGATTACGATCTAAATAAAAAGCAATAATGTCTTTCCTTGCCCTTGTGAGCGAAAGTATTGAGCCGAAAGAACTTTCGTTTGAACTTCCAAGCTCTAAGAGTATTTCCAACAGGCTTCTCATTATGGAATACCTTGCAGGCAAATCGCAGCAAGTAAGCAATCTTTCATGCTCCGACGATACTGTTTTATTGAATCGAAACCTGAGAAAAACAGAATGTCGTTTTAATTCTCCGAAACATCCTTTCGTTGCAGCTTCTTTTGAAGAGGATTTTACGTCCTTGGAATGCGGCAATGCCGGAACGACATGTCGTTTTCTTACAGCCTTGCTGTCAATCACTCCGGGCAAATGGTTGTTGACTGCGGACAGGAGAATGGAGGACAGACCGCTGAAACCTTTGATTGAAATTTTGAAGCACTTGGGTGCAGAGATGGAACAGCGAAGTGAAAGCACAATCTTTCCGCTTAAAATCATCGGGAAACCGCTGCAAGGCGGACAAAGGATTTCCCTGCCTGCTGATTTAAGCAGCCAATTCGTCTCGGCACTTTCTCTGATTGCCCCTTATATGGAAAGAGGACTGTGTTTGGATTTATCTCCATCGCAAGTCTCGCGACCCTACATAGATATGACGATAGCACTGATGCGGGAACAGGGAGCGGATATTGAAATAAGGGATAATATCTTGCGGATTGCAGCTCGTCCCTACACCTTTCGCCCTGTCGTTGTGGAGGCTGATTGGTCGGCAGCAGCCTTTGCATATTCGCTTGTTGCAATCCGAAAAATCAATGGAATGAAAGTCAAAGGACTGAAAGCACATTCCTTGCAGGGAGACAGCATAGTGGCAGAATTATTCGCCAAGTACTTCAACCTGACAACGGAATACTTTGAAGATTATGCCATCATATCGTATTGCGAAGCCGTCTCAGGGCAAAACAAGCCCCTTATCATAGACTTCAAACACTGTCCCGATTTATTTCTTCCGCTCTTGATAACAGCAGTATGTTTGGATAGACCTTTTGAATTTCAAGGATTGGAAACACTCTCCTACAAAGAATCCGACAGATTGGGCGGAGCAATTACGGAATTGAAAAAAGTCGGAGTGGAAATAGCATTTGAGCATGGCAAAGCCCTAAGATTGAATTGCGAAAACGTATTTCAAGCCGACACAGGCAAAATAGAAATAAATACTTACAATGACCATAGAATGGCAATGGCATTTGCACTGCTTGTAAGTAAATACGGCAGTATCCGTATAAAGAATCCGGACTGCGTAAGCAAATCTTTCCCTGCTTATTGGGCAGAACTTTCCAAGTATTTCCGCATAGAATTGCATTAAAAAAGACAGCGGAAAACCAATCTGACGATTTTCCGCTGTCTCGTAAAAGGAAAACTATAATGTTATTCCTATTTACTTCACTTCGATAGGGAATGAAATACCGAATCCTCCTTCGTATGAATCGCCAAAGACAACTTCTCCGTTTTCGATTGAGCGTACATGACTGCAATCCGTATTCCCGTCAAAATAATAGAAAATAGCAGCATTGAAAACAATCCATTTCCCTTTTGGCAGATTTGAAACTTTCAATTTTACATCTCTTGATGCACTACTGTTGGAACCGTCATTATGCCATTCCTCAACGACAAAAATAGTATCATTCGAAATCTCCGTCCATATACATGGAGTGTCTGCAAGCAGTTTACAAAAAGCATTTGTCTTTTCTATCATAAGAGTATTCCCATTTATATGATAAGAGAAATCATTTCTATCGTAAGAGACTGAACTGATTTCACCTAAAAAGGTATATTCCGCTTGAACCCCGCTATCGTTATTGATAGTTTGTTCTTTTTCTTCTTTGTCATTACAGCTTGCAAAGCCGATGAGGCTGATTGCAGCGACAGCAGTAATTATGCTATGTATCGTTCTTTTCATTTTTGTTGTTTTTTTTACGTTTGACAATCCATATTTCTCCTACTTGACAGATATATGAAAAGCGTTTCCCGATTGAAAACGAATTCCATCTCCGATAAGCAATTGCCCATCGTCTGAAACTCCTCTTATAAAACGATTATTCGTATTTCCATCGGAACGGTATGTTACGCTTATATTTACTACCACCCAATCACCCTTTGGTAAATCATAAACAGTAAGGTTAATATCCCTTGAGTCTGCGTTGGAAATAAAATCTCCATCAAAACCTCCGTTATACCACTCTTCCATTACAATGATTGTATCATTATGAATTTCCGTTGTGATACGAGGGTTGTCGGCAATGGTATTGCAACGATGGTTTTTCTTCTCTATCGTAAGAGTATTTCCGTCCAAATGATAAGAGAGCTCAATCGGGGTCAATGCCGGTTCATTTATATCGCCCAAATAAGTATATTCTGCCCGAAGCCTACCATTATTAACGGGTTGTTCTTTGTCTTCTTTGTCATTGCAGCTTGCAAATCCGATAAGCGTTATTGCAATTACCGCTGCAAAAAGGCTATAAACAGCTTTCTTCATTGTGTATTGTGTTTATTATGTTCAACCATATTATTCTACTATTAAAACTTTTGCATCCATTCGTCTGCCATCACAATTAAGCATTACTGTATAAATCCCGCTTGTCAATGTACTACAATCAAACGAATATTGAGTTGCAGTCGGACTTACTCTATATACATTTACAAGTATCCCAGAATTGTTTATTATTTCTATTGAAACATTATCCGCTTGTGAAGCTTCGTATGCAATAACAGCTAAATCTGTTGCAGGTTGCGGATTTATGCTTTTGATAAAATTGGATTTAACAACAACATTAAGACTATCATAGCCTATAAAACCATCATCGGTTTTTACTTTCAATCTATATTGCTGGGTTGTTATAGGAGAGACATACATATATTTCAAAGATTATTCCGCCGACAAATATACTTCTTTATTTGATAGTAACAAAATAATTACCGTATATTTGTTACAATTTTGTGTCTCAACTGCGAAAACGATATACGAAATCCATGTTGTTTGAATGTTCGAGGACTCTATCTGCCATCGGATTTTCTCCGTACTCGCTTCCGTGTAATGAAATAAAGAAGTAACTTTGCGGCTTGATAAGAATATGTTAAGAGTGAAGCAGATATTTGTTTTCATGGCAGCTTTGTCGATATGGCTGTCGGCTTTTTCGCAAGAGAAGTTACTGTCTATGCGAATTATTTATGAGGTGCCTATAATGCAAGCGAGGGTGCTTTCTTCGCAGTTGAGGGATTCTGTTGTTTATGATTATCTTGTGGATAAACGCTTTTGGTGGCAGACGATAGACTTTGTGAATGCAGCGGCAAAGGATAAGAAGTTGTTTCTTTTGAACGATAGGGGAGATTCCTTGAATTATGATACTGTGATGTGCAATTTGTCGGCTGCTTTCGGCAAGGCTTTCGGACGGATTTGCACAAAGGAAGATTTGCAAAGGCTGATAGAGGAAGAGGTGAGGGCGATAAAGTTTGAAGAGCAGTGGTTTTACAATCCCGAAAGTATGTTGATAGGGAAGAAAGTCCTTGCTTTTTGTCCTGTAATAAGGAAAGATACGGTGGCTTTGGTGGAAGAGGAATTGCAGGCAAAGGAGGCTTTCCGTTTCGAGATGGGTTGGATAAAGCCTAAGGGTGATGTTATGCTTCGAGATACGCTTGTGATAGCAAGGAACATAGAGTTCTCCATGCCGATATACAATCCGCAAGCGTATCATTGGTGGGACTCTCATTTGGAGCCTGAATACTCTATTCCTTTCTTGGAAAGGCTGATTGCAAGGGCTGAGACGGGTGAGTTGAAGGCATACGAAAACCCGTCTGCAAGTGAGGAGTTGTTGCGAACGGAGGTTTTGAAGAGGCGACAGTTCGATATATTGGAGAAACTTATCACTTCCGATACGGAGGGAGGTGTAAGCGAACGGGATACCATTATAAAGTCGTCCTACAATAGCGAAAACATAGACCACTTCCGTTTTGGGGAGGAATGGTGCTTCGATAAGGTGAACTTGAACTTCATAAAGAGAACGAATTACTTCGCTCCAATGGTGAGCATCTTCGGAAAGCAGGGCGATTTCAGGGGTTTGTATCCTCTTTATTATATTCGCAGGAGGTAGTATGAGAAAGTTATTGTTGTCATTTGTGCTTGTTGTCATGGCTTGCGGCGGGGTATTCGCACAATATTACACTCATGCAATGGAGCATGAGTATCATGATATAGGAGTGTTCAATCCGCAATGGGAGACGGATAAAACGTTGAATCCTGTGAAGTATGAACATCTCACGGGT
>URCX01000003.1 GCA_900546465.1 uncultured Bacteroidota bacterium
TTTTTTCCGGAAAAGAATTTGTGAGATTGCTCACAATGATGTCTTTTCTGTACTTGACAACATAGCAAAGCAAAAGGCGGATAAGAGAAGAAAGAACATACAAAAACCACATCGGCAACAGAGAAAGCGGCATCAGGATACCATAAAACAAGATGTAATTCAATACGGTTTGCATAGCGTCCCTCCAATCGGTGTTTATTCGTCGTAAGCGTCTTGTTTGAAAGACTCCAATAAACGTCTGTCCTTCTTGCTAGGTCTTCCGATTCCTCTGTCCCGCACTTCAAAGACAAAGGTTCTTGCCATTCGTACTCTTTCATACTCTTCCGAAGGTGTGAGGTCTTCCATGTATTTTTCCACGTCTTTGGCTCCGACCCTGTTTGACAACAACTGCTTTACCTTAACCCTCTTATGAAGTTGTTCTATGTTGACTTCATAAACCTCGTTCTCCTTTACTTCTCTTGAAGGCTTGACTTTGACTCCGTTACAGCTCACCTTACCCAATTTGCAAGCCTCTGCGGCAAGGTTTCTCGTCTTATACAACCTCACAGCCCAAAGCCATTTATCGATTCTCACCTCCATATTCCGCTCGATTTACTTTTCCCTGAAATAAATGCTTATCGGAACGCCTTTGAAATCGTACATGCTTCTTATGCGGTTCTCTACGAAACGTTTATAAGGGTCCTTGACATATTGCGGAAGGTTGCAATAGAACACGAATTGCGGGTAAGCGGTCTTCAACTGCATTATGTATTTTATCTTCACATACTTTCCCTTGTACGCAGGGGGAGGATTTTGTTCCTTCACGATGGGAAGAAGCCTTTCATTCAATTCCGAAGTGGATATTTTCCGACTTCTGGACTTGTAAACCTCCCTTGCGGTCTCCAATACCTTATATATCCTCTGTTTGTTGATAACGGAAGTGAATACTATGGGTATATCATCGAATGGAGCGGTCTTCGCTCTTATCTTCTCTTCGAATTCCAAATGGGTTTTGCTACCCTTTTCCACCAAATCCCACTTATTGACAACGATAACAACACCTTTATTGTTCCTTTGTATCAATGAGAAGAGGTTCAAGTCCTGAGCCTGCAAGCCCTCCGAAGCATCTATCATCAGAATGCAGACATCAGCCGTTTCAATGGAGCGTATGGATCTCATGACAGAGTAAAATTCCACATCTTCCATCTCTTTATTCTTCTTTCTCACCCCTGCCGTGTCCACAATCAGGAAGTCAAAACCGAAAAGATTATACCTCGTACTCAAAGAATCCCTTGTCGTACCTGCCGAATTGTGAACGATGTTTCGAGGTTGACCGATTATGGCATTTATCAACGAACTCTTGCCGACATTCGGGCGTCCTACGACGGCTATCTTGGGAATTCCTTCGTATTCGTCCTCGAAACTCTCCTCCGTTTTGAAGTCCTTGACAACCTCATCCAACAACTCTCCCGTTCCGGAACCGTTTATTGCGGATATGGAATAAATATCACCCAAGCCCAAGGCATAGAACTCCACATGATCGTTGGCTCGCATAGCGTTATCGGCTTTATTTGCAACCAAAATAACCTTTTTATCCGTTCGTCTGAGCATATCCGCCACATCTTCATCGCTTGAAGTAAGTCCATCTTTGACATCAACCATAAATATGATAACATCTGCCTCCTCTATTGCAAGTTGCACCTGCTTACGTATCTCCCCCTCGAACGCATCATCGCTTCCCATTATGTAACCGCCGGTGTCGATCACGGAAAACTCCTTGCCGTTCCATGCACACTTGCCATAATGGCGGTCTCTCGTAACACCGGCCTCGGAATGTATTATTGCATCTCTCGTTTCCGTAAGACGATTAAATAAAGTCGATTTCCCCACATTCGGTCTTCCTACTATAGCTACAATATTTCCCATAAATTCAGTTCTAATCGCTTGCAAAGATACTAAAAATAACCGAGAGCCATCTATATGCCGATTTCTGCCCTTTGTCGAAACGCCGTTTCAGAAAAATAGAAGGGCGTTTTAATTTTTTCTTTCGGCCTTTCGATTTCGTCAAAGGGCGTTTTGTTTTTATTTTGCGTCAGAAAATGATTTGCAAGAGGGTGAAAAAGTTGCTTTTGCATGTTTTCTATTTGCGGTAAATACCTTGCAGAATGATTGCTCCGGAGTTGCTGCCTTTGAGAAAGAAAAGGAATGGTTTGTTGAAGCAGATGTCTTCTTCGTTTTTGGCATCTATTATTTTGTCTTCCATGGATTTTTGCATGCTTTGGAGAAGTGCTTCGGTGGGTTTTTGAAGTTGTATTTTCGTATGGAGCTTTGTTATATTATGTTGCCGAATTACCGTATCGCTTATTATTATGTCCGGGAGCAGTATCTCTGTTTCTGTGGCGAAGTCTTCAAATGAAGGAAAGGTAATACTTGTTTTCCTTTTTTCCATTCGGTCGGTAAGCTTTTTGTATTTCTGTTCTGTGAGTTCTTTGAGGTAATCCCTTATTTGTTTTTCATTTGGCATTATCAATAAAAGGCTGTAATTGCCGTTGCCGATGGGTATATCGCTTATTGTTTCTTCTTCTGTGGCTAATGTGTTGAAGTTTCCGGATAATCGGAAGAAGTTTCGTTTTGTTTTTTTTAGATTGCAGTCCGAGAAGAATGCCGGTGCGGTACTTAAAGCGTCTTCATACATCAGCGGCAAAAGGAAATCAATCTCGCATTTGAATTCCCCGATTTTGGAAGTATCGGTTCGAGTGGAGAAAATCAAAGTTGAATCTATGGAGTGCATTGTTTGTTCCAACGAAAGGAAGTTGTTTTTGAGGTTTTCCGACCTTGTGTCGGAGAAAGCACAGTATTGTTCCAAGGCTTTGAGGTAATCTTCGTCTGTGCCGGTGAGGCATAATTCTTTCAGCAGGTAAAGAACCGAGCAGGCTTGATTATCCGAAGAACTATCCGATTGAAAGGTATTGCGTATCAGTTCAAAATTCAATCCGTTTGCCATTCGGAACAAGGCAATATGTTCTTGCGAAAAGATTTCGGCAGGAGTGCCGGCAATGCTTGGGGCAGAAATGGAAACGCCGTACTGTTCTTTTTGTTTGTCTTTTGAACAGCAGACGACAAAGAGAAGCAGAAATATTCCGCATATTGCTTCTATTTTTCGTATTGTTGCTTTTGCCATGTGTAACTGCCGACTAAACCGTATATTTATACTAACTGAAAATTTGAATCTTTATTTCGAGAAATCGTAATATTGCTATGTTTTTTCTTTTTGCTCTTTTCTCATGATGGGACAATTAAGGGAAGAAATAAATGGCTTTTTGGTCAATTCCCGAAAAAGTTTTACCTTTACAAACCGAAAAGAGCTTGCTTCGATAGAGAATATTCGAGTAGCATTATAACAAAAGACAATGATGAAAAGATGTATCACAATTATTCTTTGCTTGTTTGCAAGTATTTACTCACAGGCACAGACAGACACAATGGAGAAATTGAAAAACAGACCTTATCCGCAATGGTTCTCTGATGCGAAGTTGGGGATTTTTGTCCATTTCGGACTATATAGTGTGCCATCATACAGTGGCAAGGAGCAATATGCAGAGTGGTTTTATAAAGGTTTGATTTCGGGAGACAGTCTTCGCATAAATTTTCAGAAAGATGTGTTCGGAAAGAACTTTCGTTACGAAGACTACAAAGATTTATTCAAAGCAGAGTTGTTCGATGCCGAACAATGGGCAGAGTTATTCCGCAAGTCCGGTGCAAGATATGTTCTATTCACTTCTAAACATCATGACGGATATTGCATGTACAACAGTCGTTATGCACAGGCTTGGTCTTCTGCAACGACTGCTCCGGCAAGGGATTTCTGTATGGAACTGAGCCGCGAGGTGAGGAAGAAAGGTTTGAGAATGGGTATGTATTACTCTTTAACAGAATGGACAAATCCTTTGTACAGATGGACGGTGGATACGACCAAAAGCATAAATGAATATGTGGCAAAGCATTTGCACCCTCAGTTCAAGGAAATGGTGGATAAGTTTTTGCCTGATGTTATCTTCTCCGATGGGGATTGGGATTTCGACTATAAAACCTTTGGAAGTGAAGAATTGGTAAGCTACTATTATGATAAGGTCGGTAAAGATGCCATAGTGAATAATCGTTGGGGCAAAGGCTTTGATCACGGTTATCTTACACCGGAGTATAGTGAAGCAATAAAAGAAACCAACCGACCTTGGGCTGAGTGCAGAGGCTTGAGCCGTTCTTTCGGACTGAACAGAAATGCCGATTTGTCGAGTTATTTGACAAGTGAAGAACTGATTCGACATTTTGTTCGCTTGGTTGCAGCGGGTGGAGGTCTGACAATAAATGTTGCTCCTGCAGCCGATGGAAGTATTCCTTTGCTTCAACAGGAACGTTTGTGTGATTTGGGAGAATGGTTGGAGTTGAACGGAGAAGCAATTTATGCTTGCAGCACTTTTGAAAAGCCGAATGAAACTTATGATGCAATGGCTTTGCGTTACGATGAAAAGATTGATTTCGATTGGGTGAGGAATGCTCCTGCAAAAGGGGTGCCTGCGGATAACTTTACGATACATTGGCATAACGAAATGATACCGGAAAAGACGGAAAAGTACAAATTTTATCTTGAAGCCGATGATAATGCAGGTCTGCAAATAAAAGACGAAAACGGAGTGGAGGTTTTCCGACTTGCTGCGGAGAAAGAAATGGTACAAGCCGAGGTCAAATTAAAAAAGAACAGAAAATACTTTTTGGAACTCGTTTATTCGGAGAATACGGAAGAGGCTTTGGTAAAGTTGTTTTGGGAGAGTCCTTCATTTGAAAAGCAGGCTGTTTCCATACCCGGCAGGAAGTGGACGGGAGAAATGGATTGGGAACAAAGTTATGTTTGCTTCACCGTTAACGATGACAATCTCTATGCAATAGCTCTTGAAGCTGTTTCAACGCAATTAAGTTTCATCTTGGAAAATGCTCCGAATGAAGACATGAAAGTATGTTTTCTATCAACCAATCCTATATACCTTGATTGGAAATATAATAAGGCAACAAAGAAATTTACAATCGATACATCTACACTGCATCCTGCGGATGTGAAATCAAAGGGGGCTTACGTATTCAAGTTGGAAGGCTATATGAAAAACCGTTAAGAAAATGACAGATGTTTATTCCCTCGCTCTTTGCAAGGTCAGAGGAATAGGTCCTGCCGTGGCAAAAAAACTTATGGACGTTTATCCATCGGCACAGGCTTTATTCGAGGAAACGCCTGCAAACTTGCAAATGCTGTTTAGCGGTAAAGAGAAAACAATAGAGGATATTATAAGTCGCAAGATGTTTCCCCGTTGCCATGAAGAGCTTGAATTTATGGACAAAAACAAGATTCGTTGCTATTTCATAAAGGATGGAGATTATCCTTACAGGCTTAAGCAAATAGATTCGCCTCCTACATGTTTGTTCGTCAAGGGAGGAGGAAATTTAGACGCCGAAAGGACTGTTTCAATCATCGGTTCAAGACATGCAAGCGACTATGGAAAGTGGGTAACTGCCAATATAGTTCACGAATTAAAGGCTTATAATGCCTGTATCATAAGCGGACTTGCATACGGGATAGACTCGGCGGCACATATCAGTGCTTTGAATGAGGGATTGCCTACATTCGGTGTATTCGGTCATGGATTGGACAAAGTATATCCCGTTCAAAATTACAATCTGGCTCAATCCATGTTGGCACAAGGCGGATTGATAAGCGAGTTCTTTTCTCTGACACCGGCAAATGCCTATAATTTCCCACAAAGAAACAGAATAATTGCAGCATTAAGCGACTTGTGCATAGTCGTTGAGGGTGGTATAAAATCAGGTTCCATGATAACGCCGAGATATGCAAGAGAGTTCAACCGCGAAGTGCTGGCTGTTCCCGGCAGAATAGGAGATGTTTATTCGGAGGGTTGTAACAATCTTATAGCTTCTAATATCGCGGGTATATTATCGGACGTTACCGCTATCGGTTCGGTGATGAATTGGGATAATTTGCCGAAAGCGGATTTCGTACAAAAGCAAAAGACTTCTCCATTGAAAGAAAGTATTGTAGTAAAGGAGAAGAAACTGCCGGAAATGACCGAACAAGAGAAAATAATCTATGATTTCATTCGGCAAACAAAGAAAGCCGGCATCGATGATTTGCTCACACAATGCCGACTTGATTTTGCGACAGTAAGTATCTGCCTTATGAAACTCGAATTGAAAGGCTGCATAGCAGCTCTTCCGGGAAAAAGTTACGAATGCCTTATTTGAAATTATCGCTCAGCTTTTTTAATTCTCCTGCTGCGGACATTCCCTTATACAATATGTCATATACAGCCTCTGCAATAGGTAGAGAGACTTTTATATGCTCGTTTGCTTTGTGTATGCAGTTCGCAGCATAATAACCCTCTGCAACCATAGCCATTTCCAACTGGGCAGACTTGACAGAATAGCCTTGTCCTATCATCTGTCCGAATGTTCTGTTGCGACTATGCTGCGAATAAGCCGTTACCAAAAGGTCTCCCAAGTAAACGAAACAGTTTATGTTTCTTTTTTGCGGTGCAACCGCATCAAGGAATACCTCCATTTCCTGTGCTGCATTAGCAATTAAAACAGCTATAAAGTTATCTCCAAATCCTACTCCGCGGGCAATGCCGGCTGCAAGGGCGTAGATATTCTTCATAACGGAGCCATACTCTATTCCTCTGACATCGCACGACGTTATCGTCTTTACAAAACGACATTCTAACGCTTTCGCAATTTCACAAGCAAACTCTTCATTATGAGAACCCACAGTAAGATAGGTTAACCTCTCCTGTGCAATTTCCTCGGCATGGGAAGGACCGCTCACAACTGCTTGATTATTCAAATCAATCGCAAAAACATCATTGATATAATCGGCAACTATTTGATTTGTTTCGGGAATTATTCCTTTAGTTGCACAGATTAAGCGTTTATCTTTCAGTTCTTGCGGGCTTAATGAGCTGAGACTGCGAGCCACAAAAGCTGCCGGTATAACAAGAATAATGTTTCTGACCTTTGAAACAATCTCCTGTATATCTGTGGAGATATGAATCTTATTTTTATCCAACTCACAAGAACGCAGATAGAGGGGGTTGTGCCCGTATTGCTCAACCCCGTCTGCTATTTCCTGCTCTCTGACCCACCAATGCACTTTTGTATGGGTTTCAATCGCAATTCTGACTATTGCCGTAGCCCAGCTGCCGCTGCCTAATACTGCAATCTCCATGATGTCTTACAATCCTAAAACCTTTTTGCCTTGGTTATATCTTATATCCTTAGGTATTCCGAGACTGTTTATTTTGTCCAATGATTTTTGAAGGGCAGGACGAATTTTTCCATTCTTTTCCGAATAAGCCTTTGCCTCTGCCAAATCACCCATGCCTTCGACTTCCAATATCTTGGCAGCCCAAGCGTTTATTGCTCCCATTGCATTATTGAAGTCTATCACATAAAGGCCCTCGTCGTTTTGACTGAACGCCTTGTGGTCTTCAAGGAAGTTGAAACACATCATGTTTGCGACTCCGTGAGCCGAAGCTGCACCGAACCGAACCGAACGCAAAATGCCTGCGATGAATGTTGCTACCGCATCATCTTTGCTTATTCCGCTGATTTCTCCTCTGTCGATAAGACTGCATACCATGTACAATCCCAATATATCAGCCTTTGCTTCTTCCCAAGAAGAGTAGTAATTTGCCAAAGCTGTTCTTACATTACCCTTTCCATTGATTGTATTCTTTATTCCCAAGCCGTGAGCAACTTCATGGAAAGTTACGTTGTAGAAAAACGCATCAAATTTGACATTTTTCAGTTGTTCCTTACTCATGACATTGTCTGCTATCGGTTGTAGGATTGCATCGAACTTAGCTTTCATGGCATTCTTCAACTGCAAACGTCTTGCTCCTTTCTTCAACTGCACTCTTTCATCGTTAGGAAGGTTGATTGCTATGGTTTTGCTGCCCGCATTGCAATCTCCTGCATAGAATATTACATCATATACGTTAAGGTCGGATTCCGTGCCGGGAACTTCTTTCTTGAATTTTTCATCACAAGGTAAGCCCTTTTGCAATTCCGGCAACATGGCAGTGAATTTGGCAAGTTTTCCGCTCTCTTGCTCGTCTTTAACCAAAACAAAGGCTTCGTATGCAGCTTTTGTGCCAAAAAGACGGTCCTCATAATTCTCAATAGGTCCCACAACAAAATCCAATTTGCTGTTCTTCATATCCATCCAAGCCATGTCGGAAGCAAAGTAATCGTCTGTCTCGAAAGCTTTCTTTCTTTCTTTCAAATAGTTTTTCAAACCTGCGTCTTCGGCAAGAGCAATCGCTTTATCCAATAAAGCACATACATTTTGGATTTGCTCTTTGTATTCTTCTCTATACCATTTCACAATAAGTTTTCCCTCCTGATCTCTTCTCAAAACGGTATAAAGACTGTTCTTGTTCTTATCCTTCAAGGCATCAAACTCCTCTTTCGTCATATCCTTAGGGTAAAAGCATGCACCAAGCGGCTTTTCTCCGAAACCGCTCACAAAAGGCTTCATATCGTTAAGCCTTTCCCAAGGACCGTAGTTAATCATCGCAAACTGTTTTACGTATTCGTCCTTTATGGTATCCATATCGGCTTTATTTCCATAGGACTGTTGCCAAAACAAATCGTCCATTATTTTGGCGATGTCAAGGAATATTCCCACCAATTCCTTTTCCTTAGGTGTCAGTTTGCTCAAATCCGTAGTCAAATCCACAGGAGCAAATTCTTCAACTTTTACCTGCATTTCCGATTTCTTTTCTGCTTGATTTTCGTTGCCATTCTTGCCGCAACCGGCGAAGAAAAGACAACTCAAAGTCAAGATTGTCAACAATTTTCTCTTCATTTCTTCAATCAATATTAGTGAATAAAATACTTAAAATCAAATGCGAAGATACTACAATTTGGCGTATTCGTCGGGAATTTGAAGTAAAAGTCATTTCGGCAAGTCAAACAACAATCTAATTCAGTACTTGATAATTGCCTGAATGTCAGTCTGAAACATTCGATTTTCTTACTGTTTCAACAAAAGGCCGTTTCAGCATTAACGAATCGGCGTTTCGTGAAATTCTTACGGCGTTTCAATTTCGTGAATCGGCGTTTTATTTTCACTTGTTCCCAAACGGAGGTGGAGAATTATGGAATCGAACTTGAATTTGGTCGATTGGATTGGTTATTTGGTCGATTGCTTATAGAGACTTGCCGATAAGATTTGCTTTCCGCATCAATGGGGTTGTAATTTTGCTGTCAGAAATCAGAAAGATAAGAAAATGATGAAATCTTGGAAAGGAATTTGTTTTTATTTGGGTTTTGTTTGGTTTTGCGTTGCAGTCCTCACAGACCGGAGTGCTTTCTCGCAAAGTTCTCCGTGGTCTTTGGAGGACTGCATTTCTTATGCAAAGGAGAACAATCTCAATGTACGCAGGTCGTATCTTAAAACTCTTGTACAGGAGGAAGATTATTTGCAATCTCGTTCGCAATTACTTCCTGAGGTCGGCTTCAATACCGCTCAGAACCTTTCTTATACGAATAAGAGTGCTACGAGTGTTTACAGCGGTACTTATGATTTGTCCGCTTCTTGGAGTTTGACTTGCGGTAAATTGCTTAATGATATAAAGCAAAAGGATTTGTCCCGTAAGATTGCTCAAACGGATTATCTCACAACGCAGGACGAGATAATGCTTTCTATTGTTCAGGCGTATGTGGAGTGTCTTTACGCTCGGGAAGCCCTGAAAACCAACGAAGCATCGCTATTGCTTTCGGACAGTTTGCTGAAACGTGCAGAGAAAATGTTTGAAATGGGAAGTATTTCACAGGTGGATTTGTCTCTTTTCTCCAATCAGAAGGCGAATTACCAATATCAGAAAGTGCAGGCGGAGAATACTCTTGCCAAAAGCAAATTGGCATTGAAGCAATTATTGGAATTAAAGGAAGATGTGGAAATTGCGGATATGGAAGTGTCGGAGGATTATGTGATGAGTCCTGTTCTTTCAACGGAATATGTGTATAACAAGGCTATTGGTTTTGTACCTCAACTTATGACGGCTCAACAGAATTCCGAATTGGCTTCTTTGGCTTTGAAAAGTGCCAAGTTGTCTTATCTTCCAACTTTCAGATTTTCGGCAGGCGTGAATACAGGACATAACAGTTCCTCTTCCCTTTCATTGGCAAAGCAGTTGGAAAGTTCATTCTATGAGAATATAGGTTTGAACATAAGTATTCCGATTTATTCCAAACGAAGTAATAAAACAGCTGTGAACACAGCAAAAATCAATATGCTGCAACAAGAAAACGAATTGGAGATGGTGAAAAAGGATCTTTATAAAACCATAGATGAATTGCGTTTGGAATTGCTCAATTATCAATCTTCATTGACAGCAGCAAAGGTCGGATTGGAAGCCTCCGAAGAAAGTTATAAGTTGGTAAGCAAACAATTCGATTTGGGTTTGAAAACAACCTTTGAACTGTTGAGTCAGAGCAATGATTTATTCTCTGCGAAACAAAATGTATTGCAAACCAAGTATCAGGCTTTGATAAGAATCTTATTGTTGAAATATTATGGAAATGAGGAGGTGAAAATATGAAATCCAAGAAGAAAAAAGTAATTGTAATAGGAGTTGTCGTGATTTTGGTTGCAGTATCGACCATATTGATTTTCGGACGCGGCAAAAAACAACCCAAGGTGGCTTTACAACAAGTGGCAGTCGGTATTGCCGATATAAGCAGCTATATTTCTGCTACGGGGACAATAGAACCGACCAACAAGGTCGAAGTGGGAACACAGGTATCGGGTAAAATAGAAACCCTATACGTAGATTATAATTCGGTTGTCAAAAAAGGTCAGGTGCTTGCAGAATTGGACAGAGAGAACCTGCAAAACGAATTAACGGCAAAACAGAACAATTTGGAAAGTGCAAAAACGGAGTATGAGTATAAGAAGAAAAATCATGAGCGTAACAAGGCTTTGCATGAGCAAAAACTGATAAGCGATAGTGAATATGAAACATCTCTTTACGAGTATTCCAAAGCCTTGACCAATTATAAGACGGCTCAGACCGAGTTGGCAAAAAGCAAAACCAATCTTGCTTATGCCACCATTTACTCTCCCATTGACGGAGTTGTTATTTCAAGAGCGGTGGAACAGGGACAGACTGTTGCAGCCTCATTCTCCACGCCAACATTGTTTACTATTGCTCAGGATTTGACCCAAATGCAGGTTGTGGCAGACGTTGACGAGGCCGACATCGGGCAGGTTAAAGAGGGACAAAGGGTTACTTTCACTGTTGATGCGTATCCTGATGAGGTATTTGATGGAAAAGTAAAACAGGTACGCTTGGAAGCAACGACCACATCAAACGTTGTAACATACGCATGCGTAATAGACGCTCCCAATGCAGAAGGCAAGCTTATGCCCGGATTGACGGCGAATGTGAATATTTATACCAATGAAAGCAAGGGCGTGTTGAGTATTCCGACCAAGGCTCTAAGTTTTACTCCTCCTGCCGATTTATTAGGCAAGGACTATACGATAGAAGCAGTAATGGACGATAAAATCGGTAAACATGTGTGGGTATTGCAAGGAAAGAGGCTTTATGCAAAACAAGTCAAAGTCGGAATGAGCGGCGGCGGTTTGACGGAAGTCGTTTCCGGCTTGAAGCAGGGCGAAAAGGTAGTTGGCGGACTTGAAACCTCATTAAGTACAATGCCTAAGGCAGACGAACAAGGTGCGAAAGGGGCTTTTTCGATGCCACGTCCGGGAGATAAGAAAAAGAAACAAAGGTAAGCCTGATGGCAATCGTTTAATTTCAATGTGCAGACATGAAAATAATAGAGTTAAAAGGTTTGAAGAAATATTTCTTTGTCGGAGGAGAAACAGTAAAAGCTCTGAAAGGCATAGATTTCTCAATAGAACAAGGAGAGTTCGTTACTATAATGGGCAAGAGTGGTTCAGGCAAATCCACTTTGTTGAACATACTCGGCTGTTTGGACGTGGCAAGCGAAGGTGACTATTTCTTAGACGGAGTAGATGTAAGAAAGATGAGCAAGGATGAAAGAGCAGTGTTGAGAAACCGAAAAATAGGTTTTGTGTTTCAGTCCTATAATCTTCTTGCAAAGACAACCTCCTTGGAAAATGTGGAATTGCCTTTGATGTACAACTCTTCATATGATAGGAATCAAAGGAAAGAACTTGCAACAGAGGCTTTGAAGATGGTCGGATTGGAACAGAGAATTTACCATAAATCCAATCAGATGTCAGGAGGACAACAACAAAGAGTTGCAATAGCAAGAGCATTGGTCAACAGTCCTGTGATGATTCTTGCGGACGAAGCAACGGGAAATCTTGATACCAAGACATCGTTTGAGATACTTGCTTTATTCCAACGTTTACACTCTCAGGGGTGTACTATTGTCTTTGTAACCCATAATCCCGAGATAGCACTCTATTCGACCCGCAATATAGTTTTGCAAGACGGAGAAGTGATAGAGGACAGCGTCAATAAGGACAGAAAAATCCTGTAAAGAATAACGAAAAACAAGCGATATTATGATAGAGAATCTTATAAGCATAGCTTTGAAGGCTTTGAACAATAATAAAATGAGATGTTTCCTTACAATGCTTGGTATTATCATAGGAGTTTGTTCCGTGATAGTGATGTTGGCGATAGGACAAGGAAGCAAGGAAAGCATAAAAGAACAAGTCAGTGAGATGGGAAGTAACATGATTATGCTACACCCTGGAAATATGAAAAGAGGTGGAGTCGCTCAAAGTTCTTCTTCCATGCAAAGTTTGAAGTTGAAAGATTATGAAGACCTGAAAGAAGAATGTATGTACATAACCGCAATTTCTCCGATAGTGAACGGAAGCGGTCAGTTGGTATATGGTTCAAATAATCACCCTTGTTCTGTTACGGGTTGCAACGAAGACTATCTGAAAATACGTTGCTACAATATAGCAAGCGGCGAGATGTTTTCATCTCAGGATATAACATCTGCAGCAAAAGTCTGTGTTGTGGGTAAAACCGTGGTCGATAAGTTATTTACCTCTTCGGAAGAGCCGATAGGTAAGATTATCCGTTATGGAACAATTCCTTTAACAATCGTCGGGGTTTTGGAAAGCAAGGGATATAACTCAATGGGACAGGATCAGGACGATTGTGTGATTGCTCCTTACACCACAATACAAAAGCGGGTTCTTGCAATTACTCATTTGCAAAGCATAATAGCTTCCGCAATAAGCGAAGACATGACGGAAAATGCCACAGATGAAATGAGAACAATACTGAGAAGAAACCATAAAATCACAACCGATGATGAGGATTTGGACGATTTTGAAATCCGTTCGCAAGAGGAATTGGCTTCAATGATGAATTCGATGAGTGATACCATGACAGTACTTTTGAGTTGTGTCGCAGGAATATCCTTGGTGGTCGGAGGTATTGGCATAATGAATATAATGTACGTTTCAGTAACCGAAAGAACAAAAGAAATAGGACTTAGAATGAGCGTTGGTGCCAAAAGTAGAGATATATTATTGCAATTCCTTGTGGAGGCTGTGATAATCTCTGTAACCGGTGGATTGATTGGTGTGTTGTCAGGTGTTATCATCTCTTCTCTTATAGCCTTTTTGGGGTCGTGGAAAGTATCCATATCCGTTTTTTCGATAATTCTGAGTTTTGCAGTCTGCTGTTTCGTCGGCATATTCTTCGGTTGGTATCCTGCAAAGAAGGCTTCACGTCTCAATCCTATCGAAGCAATAAGATATGAGTGATAAACATAAGTCTCGTCCTTTATTTGGGAATAATAAAATGAGAGAAATAAACGTTGAAAAGGAGATGCGTATGAATGCAAACATAAAAAGGTACGTATATGTGTTCTTGCACATAATCATGTGGGGAATTGTCTTCGCCGGACCTTTCTTTCCCCCTTATCATCCGCATATTAGGGAAAGCGGCTTCATACTTATGCACTTCATTAAGGTAGGAATAATGTGTTGCTTCTTCTATGCAAATTATTTCCTCTTGATAGACAGACTGCTTTTCAAGAACAGCTTCACACGTTTCTTTGTATTGAATTTGCTTTTTCTCCTTGCATGTTCTTTGCTTACGCATTTCTTGTTCGAGAACATCGCTTCGCATCATCATATCGGTTCATTATTGGAAAATATCCTTATGGTGCTTCGCAATTCCATACCTTTGTTGATTGCATTTGCCTTTGCACTGTGTATAAAGTTGAGTTTGCGATGGTTGGATAATGAAAAGGAAAGAGAAAGAGTTGAAAAATTGAAATCCGAATGCGAATTGAGAAATCTGAAAAACCAACTTAATCCGCACTTCCTTATAAATACGTTGAACAATATCTATGTTCTGATAAGTCTTTCGGACAAGAAGGCTCAGGATGCAGTTCTTGCACTAAGCAAATTGTTGAGATATGTCTTGAATGTCAACGAATGCAATACCGTTCCTCTCGCTCAGGAAGTGGAATTTCTGAAAAACTATATCGAATTGATGAAATTGCGACAACGAAATGGTGTGCGGGTAAGTACAAACTTCAATATAAATAACGGAAGCACCAAACAAGTGGCACCGCTTCTTCATATCAGTTTAATAGAAAATGCCTTCAAACATGGCGTAAGTCCTGATAAGGATTCCGAAATTGAAATCGACATGAATGAAACTTCTTGCGGAGTGAATTGTATCATAAGAAATACGAACTATCCCAAGACACAGCAGGACAGAAGCGGCAGCGGAATAGGATTGGAACAGCTTAGCAAACGTTTGGAAGCCCAATACAAGGGAAAATACACATATAAGACAGAAGTGAAAGACGGATACTATATGGTAGAACTTAATATGGATTTATCATGAAGTTGAAATGCGTAGCGATAGATGATGAACCTTTGGCTCTGACTTTGATTGAGAATTACATAAAGCAGACCGCCTTTTTGGAATTTGTTGGAGGATTTAACTCTGCTGTGGAAAGTCTCTCCGTAATGCAGAAAGAAAAAATCGATATAGTCTTTCTCGACATACAAATGCCCGGATTGAACGGTATGGAATTTGCAAAGAGTTTGAATGAAGACACAAAAATCATATTCATAACGGCTTTCGACCAATATGCAATAGAAGGATATAAGGTCAAAACTTATGATTACCTGCTCAAACCGGTATCATATAAGGATTTTTACAGTACTGTAAGCAAGCTCTTTGCCGAAAGAGAAAATCATTCTGTTGTTTCAACAGACACTTCCGATGAATTTCTTTTTGTCAAAGCGGAAGGCAAATTCATAAAACTGCGATTTGCAGATATAAGCTACATAGAAGGCGTGAAGGATTATGTCAATATTCACTTCAAAGACCAAAGCAGGATGCCTTTATTGAGTTTGAACAGAATGAAAAACATGGAAGCAATATTGCCTTCTTCATTTTTCAGAATACATAAGTCTTTTATCGTAAACGTGGAGGCAATAGACTACATAGAACGCAGTCATGTCATAATAGGACGAGATCGCATACCGATGGGTAACAAATATGTGGATATGAAAGCCCTTTCTGTGGAAAAGGTAATTTCTCCCGATAAACTATTGCTCAATTTGAAGACCGAGTAAGCGGATTTCAACAGACTATTCCGCCTTATTCCTTTTGCCTGACAGTTTTTCTTTGAGCGTCATTCTTTTTCCTGAAACATGCTTTCCTTTATCTGCTTTTGCGGCATGTCTTCTTGCAATAAGTTCGGCAAGAGACATTCTTTTCCTTGTCTTAACTGTCTCTTCCATAGCCGCTTCTCCTTTATCGGAAAGCTCTTCTGCGGATATCTTATTTGCTTCCGTTTCATGCTTTTCAACCTCCGCTATGTTTTGTGGCAAAGACGACATATCTGCCAGTCCGTATGTCTCGATGAGGTTTACAAGTAACTGCGGATAATCGGGATTTGTGGCATAGCCTGCTCGTTTCAAACCTTTCGCCCATGCTTTATAATCCTTGATATCCAATTCAAATAAATCCGCATAGCGTTTCTTTTTCAAGAATAAGGAGTGATCCGTATAAGATTCCTCTGCCGACGCATATACTCTGAAACATTCGTTTCTCTTATCATCGTCTTTGTAGAACTTTTCACCCTCCCAATCTCTGTGGCACTTTATTCCGAAATGATTATTCGCCTCCACAGCCAAGCGACTTGTGCCACTGCCCGATTCCAATATGCCTTGCGCAAGGGTTATGCAGGCAGGAATTTTATAAATCCTTTCCTGCTCTTGTGCAATGGTTTTGTATTTGTCAATATAGTCCATGGTCGCTTTGTTCAAACTCTGAGACCATAAACCCGAACAGTATATCAATAACAGAACAGCAAGTGGAAATCTTTTCATTTCAAGAAAAAGTTAATGTTTTTTGCCCTGCAAAGATACTCATTTCCCGTTTTATATCGTTCTTACTTAAACAGGACAAAGCAAAACAAGTAAAACAATAAACTATATTCGATATGAAACGCTTTACCAAAGCATTTTTATGCCTGCTTGCCATAGTTGCGAGCTTACAATTAAGTAATGAGGCATTTGCCTCTCGTTACAACCGCTCAAAAGCGAGAAACATCATTTCCAAAACCGCTTATATCATAGAACAAGCCTATGATGTTGCGAACTATTACAATTATTGGAGCAGCAGTTACCTTTCTCGGGCAGTCTATTACAATGATTATGCACAGGAACTCTACCATCATCGTGCCTATCGTTCTGCCATACGCTATTCTCTGCGAGCAAGGGAATACGCTCTTTATGTCATTGATAACTGTGATGATTATTGGGAATTTTTCTACTATACCTATTACGGTTGGAGCCATGTCTATGGATATAATCCGGGGTTTGCTTATTCGGCAGGCTATAGGGACGGATTCTATGACGGTTACTATGCTGCCTATTGCGACAGACATCATCACGATTACCGACATGATCCGCACTATCGTCCGAACGGACGTTATGACAACCGTCCCAATGTAAGCACCACCGTAATCGGCAGAGGAAATACAGGAACCGTTACTTCCGGCAGCTATAACGGAGGAGGTACAACGATAAGCCGTCCCGGCTTTGTGCCAAGTAGCGAAACGGAAGTCGGCAATTACAAGAATTTAAGTCTCGGAGAATATTTCTCAAACGAAGAAAAGACTTTATTGAAAGACCTCCCGAATGAAAAGATTTTGGAAAACGATTTCCGAATCAATAAACCGAACATATCTTTCAATGATCAAAGCTTATCGAAAAACAAATCTGTATTGGAGCGTAACAAAACAAACGCTCAAAGCTTCTCAAAGAAAGAAGATACCAAAGCAATATCACGCGTAAGCATAGAAAAGCCCATCAAAATAAGTGCGGAGAAAAACACTCAAAGCAAAACAACGCCTGTCATTAAGCCGATAAGGAACACCGATTCCGATAAGACGGACAATAATCCTATTGCCAAGCCTATAAACAAGCGAAATAATTCCGAAAATATGCCGGTCAAAGAACCTGAAATAAAGAATCGAGAGTTCAATAGGGAAAATAATGGCAATAAGCCTGTCATCAACAGACCCGACAACAACAGAGGAAACAACACAAACGGCAAAATTTCCACGGAAAGGAAGATTGACAACAGCAGGAGCAAGGAAAATCATGGCACTATAAGCAAACCGATAAACTCCAAACCCTCAAACCCCAAGGCATCAAAGAGTCGAAACCTTTCCAAGCCTTCTTCTGTCAATAAATCAAACTCTGTAAAGCCGCAAAGCAGAAAAATATCCACGGAAAAGTCAAACGATAAAAATTCGGATAGGAAACTTCAAAGACGATAAACCATGAAAAAAATTGTTTTTATCGTTTCTCTGCTTTGTGTCGGCACTTTGGTCGCACAAAAGTCCGTAAAAGCAGACGCAGACAAGGTTACGATTTATTATGACGGAGCTTTGGTCGAGAAGAGTGCCAAAGTAAGCCTCAAAGCAGGGGACAATACCTTTATATTGAAGGCAAACAGCCCTTTACTTTGGGCAAACAGCATACAATTCGAGGCGAATGACAACTTCATGATAACGGATTTCACACCCGTATTTGCACCTTCTGCCGAGTATTACTCATACGAGGATAAGCTACCTGCAAAAGAAAAACAGCGTTACCTGCAAATAAAAGACTCCATCGGGCATTTGACCAAACGTTTGGAAGAACTGAAAACTTATAAAGCCGTATTGCAGAAACAAGCCGATGCCTTAAGCTCGATGAAAGTCATAAGCCAATCTCAAACCGTTGATTCATTGCCTAAAATCAAAGAGTCCTTGGATTATTACCGCACAAAAATGATGGAAATAACCAAAGAGAAAATGACAACCGATGAGAAGATAGCTTTCCACACCGATTTGCTCGACAGACAGAAGCATTTGCTTGCGGTCTTTCAAATAGAGTATCCTGCCAAACAGAGTAATAAATCTTCGATAAGGGGATATTACATCAGGGTAAATGTTTATGCCGAAAGAGATATTCCTTCCATCGATTTGAAGTACTCATACATTTGCAGCGGTACGCGATGGTATCCGAGCTATGACGTAAAGCTCTACTCCGATAAGGACGATGTCCGTTTCATTCTTAAAGCCAATCTTATAAACGACAGCAACGAAGATTGGAAAGACGTTATCCTTACTTTCTCTTGCGAAAGCGTAAACGACAATCGCTTCATCGAACAAACCTATCCTTATTATATAAGCAACACTGCCGTTAAGCCTCCGGCAGCAAAGCGAAGCAAAAATATGGAAGCAAAAGCAGTGGAAGTTTTAGAGTACGAAATTCCTCCGCTTTCAGAAAACGAAGATAATGGTGCTGCATTAGCACTTAGTGTCGATGCTATTGCAGCTCCGATTGGCGGCATAACGGATTATACTACTTCCGCAAACAGTCTTTTGGGGAAGGAATATACCGTAGGAAGAAAGTACAGCATTCGCAGTGAAAGCACAACCAAGACCATAGACCTTCAAACTAACGACACGAAAGTCGATTACAACTATATCATAAGACCGAAAAAAGACCTGCGTGCCTATCTTCAAGCCGGCATTACCTCATGGCAGGAAGCCGAACTTGTAGATGCCGATGCCAATGTATATTTCGACAATAAGTATTCTACGCAAACCTACGTCAACCCTTCGACAACGCAAAGCGATACCATGCATCTGCAACTCGGAGCGGACAAACGCATAAACGTAAGCCGCAAGGTAAACAAGTCCACACCCTCCAAAACCTCCCTTATGGGTAAGGGCATGGAAACAATAGTCGAAATAACAATTCAAATCAAGAACAATAACCTGAAAGACATCAATGCCGAGATTGAGGACAGAATTCCTATAACAAGAGATCCCGAAATAAAAATTCAAGCCTTGGATTTGCAGGGGGCTGAATACGAAGAAGAAAGCGGCAGACTGCATTGGAATTTCCACATGAAAGCAGGAGAAATGCAAACTCTCAAAGTGAAGTACAGCGTACGCTATCCGAAAGGATATATACTCGATTTGGAGTAGAAGTTATAGGATAACCGGAAATTATAGAAAAAAGGGGATTTGATGAAGGGAAAGTGGGATTTGCGAAATTGGAAAGGGACGCGGGCGGTGTTGAGGAGGGCGTTTAAGGAGTTTGCAAACAGTAATTTCGGGGTGCTTATAGTGAATTTGCTATGGGCGGAGGCGGCGTTTATGCTGTGCAGAGTGGTGTTTTTTGTGATGAATTACGATGTGTTTGCCGCTCATTTGAGTTTTTCTTCTTTATGGAATTGGCTGAGGGGAGCTTTGCTGTTCGACGTTTCGGCTTTGCTGTATCTTAATATTGCGTATATCGTTTTGCTGCTACTGCCTTTGCATTGGAAAGAAAGGAGTGGTTTTTATGCTGTGTCGAAATGGATTTTCCTTCTTTTCAACGGTTTGGGGATTGCGGGAAATCTTGCGGATTGTGTTTATTTCCAATACACGGGAAGGCGTACTACCTTCAGTGTTTTTGCGGAATTTGCGAACGAAACGAATATTCCGGGTGTGATTTTGGCGGAAGGATTGAGGAATTGGTGGCTTTTGGTGGTGTTTGTCGGACTTTTGTTTGCTTTGTACAGGCTGTACAGAATGCCGAAAGTGCCGTTTTCGGGTAGTAAAACGAGGTATTATATCAGGAGAAGTCTGGTTTTGCTGTTGTTTTTTCCTTGTTTCATATATGGTACAAGGGGGAGTCTGAGTTCGGGAACGAGGCCTATCACGATAAGTAACGCCAATTCTTATATAGGACATGCCTCTGAGGCGGCTTTGGTTTTGAATACTCCGTTCTCGATTATAAGGACTGTGAGCCATAAAAGCTATGTTACGCCGGAGTATATGAGCGATTCTGAGATGGAAAAGGCTTATTCCCCGATTGTATATCCTCAAAAAGGAGCTCAATTCAAGGCAAAGAATGTTGTGATTTTGATAATGGAGAGTTTCTCAATGGAGTATAGCGGCTTCTATAATCCCGATTATTATAAGGGAAAACGCCAAAGGCTGACTCCCTTTCTTGATTCTTTGGCAGAGAAATCCTTGTCTTTCAAATACTCTTTCGCCAATGGGAGAAAGTCGCAGGACGCTTTGCCGTCCATAATCGCCTCTATCCCCATGTTTGTCGAGCCTTTCGTGTTGACAGATGCTTCTTTGAATGATATAGGAGGGCTGGTTCATGAGTTGAAAAGCAAGAATTACAGTTCCGCTTTCTTCCATGGAGGAGAGAATATCAGCATGGGCTTTGCCGCATTCGCCAAACAAGCTGGCTTTGATGCCTATTTCGGTTTCAATGAGTACGCTTCCGACAAGAAATACGGCGGTCGCAAGGACTGGGACGGCAAATGGGCGGTCTGGGATGAGGAGTTTTTGCAGTTTTTCGCAGATAGGATAGATGAATTTGCCCAACCTTTCATTGCAACTTGCTTCACTGCAAGTTCGCATAGCCCGTTTAATATTCCGAAAAAGTATAAATCACTTTTCCCCGAAGGCGATTTCCCTATGTACAAATGCCTGAGATACTCCGACATGTCGTTGCGTCGCTTCTTTGAAAAGGCAGAAAAAAGCAAATGGTTTCGCAATACCATATTTGTAATTGTGGCAGATCATACTTCGCCAAGTTCGAGTTCACATGCCGAATACCAAACGGATCTCGGCGTTTTCGCCGTTCCCATACTCTTTTACGCCCCTGACGGAAGCCTGAAAGCAGAAATGCGGGACGATATAATCGTGCAACAAATCGATATAATGCCTACATTACTCGGGATAATGGGCTATGATAAACCGTATATAGCCTTCGGCTGCGACGCATTGCACACTCCGGCAGAGGAAACCTGCCTTGTGAACTACAATAACGGCATATACCAATTCGCAAAGGGCGATTTGCTTATACAATTCGACGGAACCTCGCTCAAAAGCGTCTATAACTACAAGCAAGACCCGCTTTTACAGCACAATATCAAAGGAAAGACAAGCCAAGAACAAGAAATGTTGCTGCAACTCAAAGCAATCATACAGCAATACATGCAAAGAATGAACACAAACAAACTCCTGTTGAAATCACAATGAATAAAAAGGCATATGAAAACCTGCAAAGGCTGCATGAAAACACCCTTTCCGATTTACGAAAACAGCTTTTGCCGATTTTTTACGTCCGTTTTGCCCAAATAAATCGACAAGCCGTTTGGTAAATTCGCCAATAGGTTGTATATTTGCACCCTCAATCGAAAATCAATTACTAATTTAATAACAAAAAAACAAAAGAGAAGATGTTTAAAGGACACCCGAAGGGGCTTATTGCGGCAGCCCTAAGTAATATGGGAGAGCGTTTTGGCTACTATATTATGAATGCCGTTCTTACCTTATTCCTTTGCTCGAAATTTGGTTTGAGCGATGCAAACGCAGCGATTATTTACTCTTGTTTCTACTGCGGTATTTATATCCTAAGCTTGGTTGGCGGAATCATAGCCGACAAAACCCAAAACTACAAAGGTACAATACAAAAAGGATTGCTTACAATGGCAACAGGATATGTCTTATTGGCAATTCCGATTACGGCAACCAACACCAATGAAGTATGGTTATTGCCGTTAACCTGCTTTGCACTCTTGATGATAGCCTTTGGTAACGGATTATTCAAAGGAAACCTTCAAGCAATCGTGGGACAAATGTATGACAATTTTGAAGCCGAAGAAGCCAAGAAAGGTCCGGAAGCATTGAAAATAGCAAAAGAGAAAAGAGACTCCGGCTTTCAAATTTTCTATGTCTTCATCAATATAGGCGGATTGATAGCACCGTTTGTTGCACCGCTTATTCGTTCTTGGTGGTTGAAAGTAAACGGATTTATATACAATGCAAAGCTCCCTGCATTATGCCATGAACAACTCAACGGCATAATCAGCGGCGATAAATTGGAGAATTACACCGAACTATCCTCAAAAGCCGTTCTTGATGCCGGCACGACCTTTGATCCGAATGCATACTTGGAAGTATTTAACCAAGGAGTACACTTCTCGTTCATCGCTTCCGTCATCGCGATGTTGATTTCCTTGACAATATTCCTTTGTACCAAGAAAGGACTTCCGACACCTGCAAAAAAAGTCGCAGCAGAAACCGTTGGTTATACACCTGAGGAAAAAGCCGCAATGGCAAAAGAAATCAAGCAAAGACTATATGCCTTGTTTGCAGTACTCGGAATAGCAATCTTCTTCTGGTTCTCATTCCACCAAAACGGAGCATCATTCTCATTATTCGCAAGAGACTTTATGGATACCTCCACAGTAGCTCCCGAATTTTTGCAAGCAATCAACCCATTCTTCGTAATCGTTCTGACACCTGTCATTATGGCAATCTTTGCAGCCTTGGCAAGAAAAGGAAAAGTCATATCCACCCCGAGAAAGATAGGTATCGGTATGGGATTGGCAGCATTGGCATACATATTCCTTGCAATATTCTCATACTTTATGGATTACCCTTCCGCACAAGACTTCCTTGCGCGTCCTGAAGCGGAACAAGCTGCCGCCAGAGCAGGAGTTTGGGTATTCTTTGTAACGTATTTCTTCTTGACCGTTGCGGAATTGTTCATCTCTCCGCTCGGACTGTCATTCGTATCCAAAGTAGCACCTAAGCACATGCTCGGTTTGTGTCAGGGACTTTGGCTTGGAGCAACCGCAGTAGGTAACGCATTCCTCTTCCTCGGTTCAATGATGTACAACAGCATACCTTTGTGGATGTGTTGGACAGTATTCGTTGTAATATGTCTGATTTCAATGGGAGTAATGTTCGGAATGGTCAGATGGCTCGAAAGAGTAGCCAAATAAACAAGCCTGTTCGGATAAGAAAACCTCAAAAAAAAGCTCTCGAATTTCTATTCGGGAGCTTTTTTTGTACCCTTGCAGCCTTACAGTTGCCGATAATGCCGTATATTTGCACTTTCGTTTTTTTGAGACAAGAGAACATGGAATTTGAATTGAGACAAGATGAGGATTACATTCAACTCACACAACTGCTTAAAGCCGTCGGCATAGCCGAAAACGGAGCAGCGGCAGCAGCAATGGTTACAGCAGGAGAAGTAGAGTTGAACGGCGTGAGAGAAAGTCGCAAAAGAGCCAAACTCCGCAGCGGAGACATAGTCCGAATCTTCGGAGAAGAAATACGAATCAAATAGTTATAAACACAAAACAATCGAACTAAAAATGGATTTAAGCACAATTCTATCTATCTCGGGCAAGCCCGGTCTTTACAAACTCGTTTCCCAAACCAAGAACGGAGCATTAGTTGAATCTTTGGCAGATTCAAGACGTTACCCTGCCTTTGCAAACGATAAAATATCAGCCTTGGAAGACATCAGCATATTCACCACAGACGATGACATACCTTTGAAAGAAGTATTTCAAAAGATATACGAAAAAGAAAACGGCGGAGACTGCATAGACCACAAAGCCTCCGAAAAGGAAATACGTGCATATATGGAACAAGTACTTCCCAACTACGATAAAGACAGAGTATATCTTTCCGATATGAAGAAACTGTTCTCATGGTACAAAATCCTCAACTCCAAAAACATGATTGATTTGGACAAAGAGGAAGAAAAACCGGAGGAATAGAACCCTTGCAGAAGCATACAGCCCTTTCATTTTATTGAAAGACCGAAAGAATTTTCTCAAACGCCTTTCCATTCTCACGGAACGGCGTTTTGATTTTTTCTTTCGGCGTTTTAATTTTGCGAAAGGGCGTTTGGGTGAAGGCTTGTAATGCAATGACTTACGGAAAGCCTGTGCGATGTCGTTTTTTTTTCGTAATATTGCAAATTCTTTGAATTCGGAACAAATCGTTTTGACTTATGGCATTATTGGAAATAAGAGATTTACATGCTAAGATAGGAGATAGGGAAATCCTTAAGGGGGTTAATTTGTCTGTGAACAGCGGCGAGGTTCATGCAATAATGGGACCCAACGGCAACGGCAAGAGTACTTTGGCATCTGTGATAGCAGGTAAAGATACATTTGAGGTTACGGGTGGCGAGGTGCTGTTCAAGGGTAAAGACTTGCTGTCTCTGCCTGTGGAATCGCGAGCTGCCGAGGGTATATTCCTTGGATTTCAATACCCTGTGGAGATACCCGGAGTCAGCATAACGAATTTCATGCGTACAGCAATAAACGAGAGACGCAAATATATGGGATTGGATCCTATGAGTGCAAAGGATTTTCTTGCTTTGATGGAAGAGAAGAAGAAAATCGTGCAACTGACAAGCAATCTGGCAAATCGTTCCGTGAATGAAGGCTTTTCGGGTGGTGAGAAAAAGAAAAATGAGATTTTTCAGATGGCAATGCTCAATCCTACGCTATCCATTCTGGACGAAACGGACAGCGGTTTGGACATAGACGCTTTGCGAATAGTTGCAAACGGGGTTAATGCCCTGAAAACTAAGGATAATGCTACCATTGTCATAACCCATTACCAGCGACTTTTGGATTACATAGTACCGGATTTCGTTCATGTGCTTTACGAGGGCAGAATAGTGAAAAGCGGCGATAAATCCCTCGCCTTGGAGTTGGAGGAGAAAGGGTACGAGTGGATAAGGCAGGAATTGGAAAACCAAAAATAGACAGCGAAAGATGAGTTCGGAAAAATATTTGCAGCTGTCCGGTTGTAATTGTCCGGAACTGAATACAGTAAAAATAGTAGAGGAAAACGGAAATCCGAGCAAGGCAATTTCCTTGCCTGAAAGCGTAGCGGAGAAGTTAATCATAGAGGCTTGCGATAAGGGTTTAAGAATAGAGGTAAAGGCAAATTGCGAAGTGGAGCTTCCCTTGCAAATCATGAACCTTATGAGCAAAGGAAGCGATGAGGGAATTATAAGTTCCAACAGCATAAAATTGAACGCAAATTCAAGACTGAAACTCCTCCACTGCGATGATTCCATGCCCGATACCGCATGCAATCAAACGAACAGACTTGATGTCGAAATAGGCAGAGGAGCAGCTTTGGACTATTATAAGTTGGAAAACATAAATGACTTTTCCACCATAGATACAACGGTTAACTTCACTTTGGAAAGAGAGGCTTGCTTGAAGACTTTCGGCTTGAGCCTCAACGGAAAAAGGATTTCCAATAAAATAAAGGTGAAATTCTTGGAGGAAGGAGGCAGAGCGGATTTGAACGGACTTTACCTGATGGACAAACAGCAACATTCCTTGACCGAGGTCAACGTTCATCACTCTTGTGCGAACTGTTATTCCGAGCAATTATTCAAAGGCATAGTAGATGACAGTGCCAAGGCTGATTTTCTCGGTCATATATTTGTGGATTACGCCGCTCATGGTACGCAAGCCATGCAAAACAGCAAGAATATGCAGCTGACCGATAAAGCAAAGGTGAACACAAGACCCTTTTTGGAGATTTACAATGATGACGTCAAATGTTCTCACGGAGCAAGTGTAGGACAGTTGGACAAAGAAGCCTTATTTTATTTGAGGACAAGAGGTATCAGCAGCAGGAGCGCAAAAATGCTGTTGATGTATGCCTTTTGCGAGGAGGTACTGTCGAAAAGCGATATAAAGGAATTGAAAGAGAGTTTGGGCGATCTTATCAAGAGAAGATTGCAAGGCGAATTGACCTCTTGCGGAGACTGCGTCTTCCAATGCTCCACGATGAAGAACAAAGAAATACAGGAATAAATCCACGGCAAAAAACTTAGAAATATGAGAATAGCACTGTTCGGAAAAAATGTTCAAAAGGAAGACATGCCATATATGCAAACTCTGCTTAATCAGATTGCCGAAAAGAGCGACAGTATTCTCATTTACGAAGATTTTTTCAACGAAATACATAACTACATCACCTTGCCGAAGGATTGCACGCTGAAATTATTTTCCTCACGCAGTCCGGAAGACCTGCAATCCGACATACTCTTCTCACTTGGTGGCGACGGCACATTGTTGGACACACTTTCCTTTTGCAAAGGAAAAGACACAGCTGTTTTAGGTATCAATTTCGGACATCTCGGCTTCCTTACAAGTGTAGGAAGAAAAGATTGCGAAGGCTTGCTTGACAAATTGGAAAACGGATGCTTCAAAACAGAGGAACACAGTCTTTTGAAAGCAGAAGCGAACGGACTTTCCGAAATCAAATACGCAATAAACGAAATCTGTGTCAGAAGACACTCTCCCTCGGCTCTGCTTGAAACGGAAGTATTCGTCAATGGAGAATATCTCAGCACCTATTCCTCCGACGGATTGATACTTGCAACGCCTACGGGTTCCACAGCCTATTCCATGAGTTGCGGAGGTCCCATAATAAGTCCTCAATCCAAATGCCTGTGTCTTACGCCTATTGCACCTCATAACCTCACACACAGACCTCTTATAATACCAGAGGATTCCAAAATAGAGTTCTGCATATCCCATTCGGAGAGTTGCATCAGTCTGCACTCCGATTCTCAAAATCATATACTTCGTTCCCCTGCGAAAATCACCATAAGCAAAGCCGACTTCGTCTTGAAGTTGGTAAGAATGGAAAATCAAACTTTCTTTTCCGCCATAAGGAATAAACTGATGTGGGGAACAAATCTCAGAAATGCCAAAAAGAATGACTGAAAAAAGAAGAATAGCAATCTTAGGCTCCACGGGTTCTATCGGCAAGCAGGCTTTGGACGTGATAAGTCAGCATTCCGATTTATTGACTGCCGAAGTGCTGACAGCCAATACCCAAGCCGATGAATTGATAAGACAAGCCCTTTTGTTCAAACCTAATTGCGTTGTTATCGGAGACAAAAATCTTTATCCGCAGGTGAAGAATGCCTTGGCTGAAACGGAAACAAAGGTCTTTGCAGGCAGCGAATCCTTGGACGATGTCGTGCAGATGGATTGCGTAGATATGGTATTGACGGCTGTTGTCGGCTTTGCGGGATTATCCCCGACCATAAAAGCCATTGAAAGCGGCAAAACCATAGCTTTATCCAATAAAGAAACCTTGGTTGTGGGGGGAGAATACATAAGCCGATTGGCGATTGATAAGAAAGTTGCGGTCTTACCTGTGGATTCGGAGCATTCTGCGGTTTTCCAATGTCTCAACGGAGAAGCCGACAACGCCATAAGAACCATTTACCTGACAGCCTCTGGAGGGCCGTTTCGCCAAATGAGCCGTGCCGAAATGGAAAACGTAACGGTAAAGCAGGCTCTGCAACACCCGAATTGGTCGATGGGCAGAAAGGTAACGATAGATTCCGCAAGCATGATGAACAAAGGCTTGGAGATGATAGAGGCAAAATGGCTCTTCGGTGTAGATGCAAAACAAATAAAAGCCCTCATACACCCGCAAAGCATTATTCACTCCATGGTGGAATTTGAAGATGGTTGTCTGAAAGCCCAACTCGGTGTTGCCGATATGCGATTGCCCATACAATACGCCTTTACCTATCCCGAACGATTGCCGAATAATTCCAAGCCGTTCAATCCTTTCGAGAATGATACGCTGACATTCGAGCAGCCTGATTTGAATCGCTTCCCATGCCTTGCCTTGGCATACGAGGCAATAGAAAAAGGAGGCAATATGCCTGCCGTTATGAATGCCGCAAACGAAGTTGCCGTGCAGGCATTCCTCGATGGCAAGATAGGGTTTAACCGTATAGCCGACATAATAGGAGAAAGCATGAACACCTTCCCGCATATCGAAAAACCATCATTGGAAGACTATTTCATGACAGACCGAGAAGTCAGAACCAAATTACAAAACGAATACAAATAACATACAGATGAAAATATTAGCATTGATACTGAGCCTTTCTTTCTTGGTATTCATACACGAATTGGGGCATTTCATGTTTGCCCGACTGTTCAAAACGAGAGTGGAACAGTTCTATCTTTTCTTCAATCCTTATTTCTCCCTTTTGAGAGCAAAGAGATATAACGGCAAATGGCATTTCAGTTGGTTCAGTCGCAAGTCTCCTGATGAGTTTAACGAACACCCCGACAAAACAGAGTGGGGCATAGGCTGGCTTCCTTTGGGAGGCTATTGCTCGATAGCCGGAATGATAGACGAAAGCAATACATCTGCCGATTCTCTCGCCAATGAGCCGCAATCATGGGAGTATCGCAGCAAAAAAGCCTGGCAAAGGCTTTTGATAGTTCTGGGTGGAGTGCTGATGAACTTCATAGGGGCGATAGTGATTTTTGCAGCCATATTGTTCACTTGGGGAAAAGAGACATTGCCTTTGGAAAACGTTACACAGGGTTATGATTATACCGAAGCAGCTCTTGAAAACGGATTCAGAAACGGAGATATCATAACCAAGGTCGATGGAAAACCCGTTCACCAACTTGCAGAGGTCGTGGAGCAAATAATGTTGGATAATTCCAAAGAAGTAAGCGTATTACGAAACGGACAAGAGGAAACGATAGTCCTCCCGAAAGATTTTGCGAAACAAATGCTTGCCGCACAGGCAAAACAATTCGCAATCCCTCGTTTCCCTTTCATCATTGACGGCTTTGCTCTCGGAAGCGTGGCGGAGAAAGCCGGCATGAGGATTGGCGACAGCATTGTGGCTTTGAACGGCGTTCCCACTCCTTCATTCTCGGATTTCGTCAAGGAAATAGCGGATAAGCAAGGCAAAGAAGTAGAGTTAAGCTACTTTCGACAAGGAAAGGAATGCAAATCGAAGTTCAAGTTGGGCGGAGATGGCAAAATAGGAGCAGTTTGCAAGAATCCCGCCTCCATATATAAGACAGAGAAAACGGAATACAACATCTTGGAGTCCGTACCCGCAGGAATAAGTCAGGGTTGCGAGACCTTGGCAAATTACGTAAAACAATTCAAACTCGTCTTCACCAAAGAAGGAGCCTCACAGATAGGAGGCTTCGGAGCAATAGGCTCAATGTTCCCTTCGGAGTGGAATTGGGCAATGTTTTGGAACATGACGGCATTCTTGTCAATCATTTTGGCATTTATGAACATACTTCCTATACCGGCATTAGACGGAGGACACGTCATGTTCACCCTTTGGGAGATGATAAGCGGCAGAAAGCCGGGAGATAAATTCATGTCAAGAGCCCAACTCATAGGAATGGCAATACTTTTCGCCTTGTTGATTTATGCCAACGGCAACGACCTATACCGATGGTTAAGTTCAAAATTCTGATAAGCTGAAACGAAACCATAAAAAACACACAAGGTTGCACTTGGCAGCCTTTTCTTTTTACCTCTTTTCACCCACTTTGCATTCTTTCCCTCTCTCTTTACATTCTCTACTCCCTATCCACCGCCTTTCCTCCCTCCTTTCCGAGAACTCATCTCAATCCATGTTCGTTTTCTTACCGCCCACCCTACTTTTCCCTTGATTATGTGCTTGGAATTGTTGGAAATTCATATCTTTGCAAAGTATAAATCATAGGAAAGGAGGCAGAAAAAAGATCAGATTGATTTAGTACGGTATTTTATATGACATAATAAAGCGTTTTTGCTTATACTTGGACGTGTGAAATCTGCAAGTTTCAAGAATGTACCGAGAGGATAAGTCAGGAACGCTCACGAGTAATATCGTGGGCTTTTCTTATTCGGTACATTAGGTAATGCAGAACCTCACACTCCATTAAGACAAAAGTCCCACGTTTTTTATGTTCGTACGCAATGGAGAATAAAGCGGGCAGAAGCCTGCAAATACAAATTGTCTTGGGGACTTGGGCAGAGATAAATATATAAAAGATGAATACAAATGTTTTCGGCAAACCACTGTGCCGATCGATAATTGCAGTGGCAATAATGATGCTTTCGCTACAAGCGATGGCATACGACTTTTCCTACACTTATCAAGGGAAAACACTCTATTACAAAATCCTTGCGGGTAGTACAAATACGCTTGCGGTAACGTATTATTCCGAAACTGCTGCTTCAAATCGTCATGTGAGCGGCGATGTCGTTATTCCGAGTTCGGTTGAATACAACGGTACAACGTATAGCGTTACTTCTATCGGAGATAGTGCGTTTTATTATTGCAGCGGTTTGACTTCTGTTACTATTCCCAACGGCGTTACCTCTATCGACAGTTTTGCGTTCTTCGCTTGCAGCGGCTTGACTTCGGTTACTATTGGCAATAGTGTTACGTCTATCGGATATGCTGCGTTTTACGGTTGCAGCGGTTTGACTTCGGTTACTATTCCCAACAGTGTTACATCTATCGGAGAATTTGCGCTTTACAGTTGCAGCGGCTTGACTTCGGTTACTATTGGCAATAGTGTTACGTCTATTGGACAATGTGCGTTTTACGATTGCAACAGCTTGACTTCGGTAACCATTCCCAACAGTGTTACGATTATTGATACCGCTACGTTTTCCTATTGCAGCAACTTGACCTCGATTACTATTGGCAATAGTGTTACGTCTATTAAAGAAGATGCGTTTTACAGATGTTACAGATTGGCTTCAATCAAATGTTTGGCAAGTATTCCGCCTTCGATTAGTAATGATTTTGGTAGAGACATTCCTAATACTACTACTTTGACCGTTCCTTGCGGCTGTTTGGAGGCTTATACCGCAAGTGATTGGCGTGAAGTATTTAGTAGAAATATCTACGATTCAATTCTCATTTCGGAAGATTTGTCCTTTGAGTTGTCTGTATCTGCAAACGATGAGACTTACGGCAGTGTTGCAATAGGAAGTTCTTCTTGTGCAGTCAGAACTCTTACAGCAATAGCAAACGAGGGTTACAACTTTGTAATATGGAACGACGGCAATACGGAGAACCCGAGAACGGTAACTATTACAAGCGATACC
>URCX01000004.1 GCA_900546465.1 uncultured Bacteroidota bacterium
TATAAGCAGGTAAACAGGAGAGAAATCGGCATTTACATGGGGCTGATTGTTTATTTCATTGCTTATCTGCTGCTTTCGAGTTCCTTGACAGGTATTATGTTGCTGTTTTTCGTCTTTACGCCAATCTGTCTTTTCTTCGCAGCAAAACGAATGCCCAAAAGAGTTTTTTCTTTCGCCGTTCTGATTTTTTCTTTCGCCGTTCTGATTTTTTCTTTCGCCGTTTCATTTTTTGCATATGATTACTTCGTTCCCAAGAATGGAAAATGCGAAAACGGAATGATTGAAAACGGTTACTGTTATCTGATAAATGATGAAGCAACACGGGAGAGAGAAAGAACGGAAATGGCTGCGGGTTTGAAGAAATATCTGAATATTGCTTCCGACAGTCTTTTCACCGATAAAGACTGCAAATATGCTTTCACGGATATTGCATGCCGATACTTCGCATGCAAGGGGTTGGCTCGCACTTCGGAGAATTGGGACAAACTTTCGCCTGATGACCTCACTAATATAAGGAAAGGTATCCCCAATCCGGTTTATGCAAGCGGCAATCCTTTGAAGACACGAATGTATAAAACTTTCTTTGAAATCGAAGCATACAGAAAATGGGGTAAAATCAAAGGTTCGTCCCTTATTCAAAAGATTGAACTTTGGCAAAAGGGTCTTTGGATTGTGGAAAAGAACGAAAGTTGGTTCTTCGGTGTAGGAACGGGAGATTTAAGGCAGGAATTGAAAAAAACTCTCGAAGAAAGCAATTCGCAGTTGGCGAACTCCAATCTTCTTATACATAATCAATACCTCTCGATATTCATCACCTTTGGAGTATTCGGCTGTTTGGTCTTCCTATTCTTTATTCTCTACCCCGCATTTGCAACGAAATTGCACAAAAACGCCTTTTATGTATATTTTCTCGCAATTATACTGGTGTCAATGTTGAGTGAGGATACATTGGACAACCAACAGGGAATAATGTTTTTCTGCATAATGAACTCCTTTTTGCTATCTCGCAATATAGAAACCGACAAAAAGACTTACCTTTGCAGAGATGAACTTTGAGTTTTTCGTAGCCAAAAGACTGTTACGTCAAGAGGGAAGCACCTACTCCCGTCCCATTGTAAGAATTGCAACTTTGAGCATAGCCTTATCAATAGCCGTCATGATTGTATCTGTCGGAGTGCTGAGCGGTTTCAAAAATCAGATCAAGGAAAAGATAACCGGCTTCACTTCTCATATACATATACAACCTTATTCCTTGGATGTGAATTTGCAGAATGAAACATTCTCGCTTTCCGATGAAGATTTGAAACATATTCGTCAACTGCCGGAAGTGCGAACGCTTGAACCTTATATACTGCAAGCCGGAGCCATAAAGACAAAAACCGATTTTCAAGGCGTAATACTCAAAGGAGTGGAACAAGACTTCGATTACACTTTCTTCAAAGAAAACCTATGCGAAGGCAAACTGCCGAACGTCAAAGACAATGCAAGTTCGGAAGCCCTTATTTCAAAAATCACGGCAGACAAAATGCAGTTGAAAACAGGAGACAAGCTACGCATTTATTTCTTTATTGACGGGCAATACAGAGTACGACCATTCAAAATATCAGGAATTTATCAGACAGGTTTGGGAGACTATGACCAAAAATTCATGCTTGTATCGGCAAAAGTGCTGCAAAGATTAAACAATTTGGACAGCAAGCAATACAACGGTTATGAGGTCAAACTGAAAGACTTCTCTTCACTTGAAAAAACAGCGAACACCTTATACAGTCTTCTTCCGCAGGATAAGACCGTTTCAACCATAGACGAAATAGAGCCGGGCTTGTTCGCATGGCTTTCTCTCTTGGATTCCAATGTTGTACTCATCATTATAATAATGACATTGGTAACAATCACCGCAGCCTGTTCAAGTTTGCTTGTAATGGTTTTTGAACAAAGAGGCTATATCAGTCTGCTTAAAAGCATGGGAACGAGAACACGCAGCATCATGACAATATATCTTTATAAGGCCTGCTACATTATCGGCAAGGCAATGCTGCTCGGCAATACGCTTGCCCTGACATTAGGACTTGTACAAAGCAAATATAAAATCATAAAACTGAACCGAGAGAGTTATTATTTGGACAGCGTCCCTTTCGAGTTGAATTGGCTTAGCATTATTGCCGTAAATATTGTGGTAATTGTTGTTTGCACCGCAGCATTGCTTATTCCGGTACGTTCAATAGGCAAAATCTCTCCCGCAGAAAACATCGACAGAAAATAAAAAGGCGAAGCCGTATTTCGACTCCGCCTTTTGTTTATTGAAGAGGACGATTTCTACCAAGCAAACAACGGTCTGTTTTCCATCATTGCGTTAACCTTTTTACGGGTTGCCTCAATCAAACTTTCGTTGTTTACATCAGATAAAACCGCATCAATCATTTCAACAATGGTTTCCATTTCGTCTTCCTTCAAACCTCTTGTAGTGATTGCAGGAGTACCGATACGAATACCGGAAGTTTGGAATGCCGAACGAGAATCGAAAGGCACCATATTTTTATTGATGGTTATATCCGCTTTTACCAAAGTATTTTCAGCCACTTTACCTGTCAATTCAGGGAACTTGGTTCTTAGATCTATCAACATAAGGTGGTTGTCCGTTCCTCCGGAGATTACCTTGTATCCTCTCTTGACAAATGCAGCTGCCATGGCACTTGCATTCTTTCGTACTTGCTTGATGTATTTTGCATAGTCCTCCGTAAGAGCTTCACCGAAAGCAACGGCTTTCGCAGCTATGACATGTTCAAGCGGACCGCCTTGACAACCGGGGAAGACTGCAGAATCCAAAACAGCACTCATCATCTTGATTTCACCTTTCGGAGTTTTTTTACCCATAGGGTTAGGAAAATCTTTGCCCATAAGTATCATACCGCCTCTCGGTCCTCTCAAAGTTTTGTGAGTTGTCGTTGTAACGATATGGCAATACTCTACGGCATTGTTCAACTCTCCTTTCGCTATCAAACCTGCAGGATGTGAGATGTCGCCCATAAGAATTGCTCCAATCTCATCAGCCAAGGCTCTCATTCTTTTCCAATCGAAATCTCTGGAATAAGCACTTGCACCGCCGATTATCAATTTAGGCTTATGCTCTCTTGCAACCTTTTCCATCATATCGTAATCGATGGTTCCGGTTTCTTCTTTCACCGCATATGACACTTGCTTGAAGTAAGTACCTGATATGTTTACAGGAGAGCCGTGGGAAAGGTGTCCTCCGTGATTCAAATCCAATCCCATGAAAGTATCACCCGGATTAAGGCATGCAAAGAAAACCGCAAGATTTGCTTGCGCTCCGGAATGTGGTTGAACATTTGCCCAACAAGCTCCGAATAATTGTTTTGCTCTGTCTATTGCCAACTGTTCCGATTGATCCACTATTTGGCAACCTCCGTAGTAACGTTTTCCGGGATAACCCTCAGCGTATTTGTTTGTCATAACGCTGCCCATTGCTTCCATAACCTGATCCGACACAAAGTTCTCGGAAGCAATCAATTCAATACCTTTTGTTTGTCTTTCTCTTTCCTTCTGTATAAGGTCGAAGATTTGCGTATCTCTTGTCATAAGTTCAACATTTTTCTGTGTACAACATGGCTGCAAAGGTATGAAATTATTTTGGATTTGCTTCTTTGGCACAAAGAAAATCAAAATCAGCTCTCTTCAACATGAAGAAAAGTCGAACGATATGCCATAACTTCGATTGAAAAAGTCTGTAAAAACGGACAAAAAGACGCTTTGAAAGAAGCATTATTGAAACCCCTTTCAGCAAACGCCGTTTCACTGAAAACGAATCGCCGTTTCAGAAAATTTAAAGGGCGTTTTAGAAAATTCTTTCGGCGTTTCGTTACTGACAAAAGATTGATTTGTGTGGTACGAAGGTGGTTTGTGGGTTTTCTTGCGGTATTTTCATGGGGTGGAAGTGCTAAGGTGTGTTGTGCTTGGTTGATGGATTTTTTATGAATAAAGGAAAAGCGGATGTGTTTCACAACAATCCGCTCGAACATATTAAAAACAAAATCACAAAACTGTGTTCATTTTCTTTTTTGTCTCGATTTCAAATAAGCGAATACCAAAACCATTATCTTGTATTCTGATTTCGACTACAAAGATAAGGATTATTTCGAGAATGAGCATGCTTTTGATGGCAAAAAAAATGATTTTTCGTGAAAATTTATCTTTCAAAGGGGGATTGGTTTCTGCATAAAGCTTCGGTATTAGTAGAATTGGTAAGGAAAATATGCTGTTTTATTCGATTGAAGAACTTATGGTTTTATCTATGGATATTGTTTCGGAAATTTGTTTCGTTAAAGTAGAACGGCATAGTCAGGTGCCGGATAATGGAAGTGTTTGTCGGATTTATTTTCTGCCTTAGCCGTGCGGATTGGCGTTTTATATGTAATTTTGCAAGTAAATCTTTGGACAGTTATGGTGCGAGGGAATACTTTCGGTGAGTTGTTTACTTTGACGAGTTTCGGTGAGAGCCATTCCGAATACATCGGCGGCAGTGTAGATGGTTTTCCGGGTGGGGTGGTTTTGGATATGGATTTCATAAAACAGGAACTTGCACGTCGCAGACCTTCGAGCATTTTCTCCACCAAGAGAATCGAAACTGATGATGTGGAATTTATTTCCGGCTTGGAAGATGGCAAGACGCTTGGTTTGCCTTTGGCTTTCATTATTCGTAACAACAATATAAGAAAAGGGGATTATGATTGTTTCAAAGACTTGTTCCGTCCTTCGCATGGGGATTACACTTATCATAATAAGTATGGTATAATTGCTTCTTCGGGAGGCGGAAGAGCGTCCGGAAGAGAAACGGCAGCAAGAGTGGTCGGCGGTGCTTTGGCAAAGTTGTTTCTTAAAAGATACGGCATAACATTCAGTTCCAAACTTACTGAGATTGGCGGCTTTGACTGTGATAGAGAAAAAGAAGAGGTCGAGAAGAGATTGAAAGAGGCTTATGAGAAAAGGGACAGCCTCGGAGGAAAGATAATGTGCGAGGTGGCTGATGTGCCTGCCGGTTTGGGCGAACCGGTTTTCAATAAGTTATCGGCACTTCTGGCTCATGCTCAAATGAGTATTCCTTCTGCAAAGAGTTTTGAACTTGGAGACGGTTTGGAAAGTTGCAAGCGTTTCGGTAGTGAGGATATGGATAAGTGGGAAGAGGGCAGCGGTACTTTGACAAATCATAGTGGAGGTATTCAGGCAGGTATTTCCAACGGTGAAAAGATTGTTTTCTCAGTCGGCTTCAAGCCTGCGGCAAGCATAGGCACTGTCGTATGTAGAAATAAGAGCGGAGAATTGTTTGAGGTTAAGAATGAGGGGCGGCATGATGTGGCACCGGTGCTTCGATGCGGCGTTGTGGTAGAAGCAATGGCAGCATTGGTCATTGCGGATTTGATGAAAGCTATGGACAATAAAACAGCGATAAAATGAATAAGGTAAAGAATTTGATTTTGGCAGTTTCGGTCTTGCTGATGGCATCATGCGGAGGAAAGCAAACAATAGGTGATAAGGAATTTCTTTTGTCGGGCAGTGTGAAAGGGGGAGATGCTCCTTGGCTTATACTAATGGAAATAGGAAAGAACGGTTTTACTTCTGCCGACACATTGAAAACAGATTCCGAGGGCAATTTTTCAAAAGTCATAAAGATGGAAGAAGAAACATTGTACTCGCTTTCATATAAGGAAGATTACATCACTTTATGTCCTAAGCAGGGGGAGAAAATTATTATTAACGGATATGCGGACGATTTCTCAGGTTCTTATACTGTAATGGGTTCAAAAGAATCGGAATGGCTCAAAGAACTCAACGAACATAATCATAAGGTGCGTGCCACTTTGAAAACCATGAGCGATTATTTGAAAATCAACAATATTGAGAACTTGGACTCCGTTAAACACGAGTTTCTGTTACATCTTAGGGATATGCACAGCTCTGAAACGGCATATACGGAGAATTATATCCGAACACATAAAGGTTCTTTGACCTGTCTGATTGCTCTTTACAGGACTTTTGAGGGCAGACCTTTGTTTGACTATCGCAATGACCTCTCAATATATAAGGAAGTGCTGAACGAATTGGAGAAAACACAAGCTGCAAATCAGCATACCAAGACATTGAAAGAATTTATTGCAGAGAAAGAAAAGGAAAACGATGAACGACTTGCAGAAGAGGGCAAAAAGTAGAATTTATTTTGCGAGTGATTTTCATCTCGGCATGCCTGACGTCGCGGCAAGTATCGAAAGGGAAAGGCGTATTGTCGGTTGGTTGGAGAGTATAGAGAAGGACGCAAAAGAGGTTTTCCTTTTGGGCGATGTTTTTGACTTTTGGTTTGAATACAGAGATGTTGTGCCTAAGGGATATGTACGATTGCTCGGCAAGTTGGCAATGATGGCTGACAATGCTTGCAAGATACATTTCGTTTGCGGCAACCATGATTTATGGATAAGGGATTACTTTGAAAAGGAATTGGGCTTTATTGTCCATAAGGAGAATTTTGAAACAATAATCGACGGTAAGACTTTTTTGATAGGCCACGGAGATGGATTGGATTCCTCGGATAAAAAATACAAGTTCATAAACAGTTTGTTCAAAAACAGATTATGTGTTTCCGCTTTTGCGGCATTGCATCCTCGTTGGGCGTATGCAATCGGTAAAACATGGAGTAAAAAAAGCAGACTGTCGCATTCGGAAAGCGATAAGATAAACCGCTGCGAACAAGAGCCTATATATAAATATTGTATGACTGAACTTGACAAACGAAATATAGATTTCTTTGTTTTCGGCCACAGACATTTGAAATGTAATATCCCTTTGAAAAACGGAAGTTGCTACATAAACACAGGCTTTTGGGCAACGGAAAGCCCTTATGCCGAATGGGACGGAGAAAACTTGTACCTGAAAAACTTTGATTTGGCGGAATAAATTAGTAATTTTGCAGCTTTCAAGTTGGAAACAAAGATATTATTTTAATAGATTAACAACGAAATGAAGACAACACCATTCACACAAAAACACATCGCATTAGGTGCGAAGATGGCAGAGTTTGCAGGCTATAATATGCCTATTTCTTATGAGGGTTTGATTATAGAACACAATAATGTGAGAAACGCAGTCGGCGTTTTCGATGTTTCTCACATGGGAGAGTTCAGAGCGAAAGGACCTAAGGCGTTTGAATTTATGCAATATTGCACCTCAAATGACATAGCTTCTTTGTACGACGGTAAAGTACTTTACACAGTGCTTCCTAACGGCAAAGGCGGCATTGTCGATGATATGTTGGTGTACAGAATTGCGGAAGACGAATATTTTATGGTGCCTAATGCTGCCAATATAGACAAGGACTGGGCTTGGATGAGCAAAATAGCCGAGGAAATGGGTTTGAAAGTCGGTACAGACTTTGTTAACGAAAGCGAACATTACGGACAACTTGCCGTTCAAGGACCTTTGGCATTGAAAGCTATGCAAAAGCTTACCGATACTCCTATTGTGGATATGGAATACTACACTTTCAAGTTTTTGAAACTTGCAGGAGTTGAAGTACTCCTTTCAACTACGGGATATACCGGTGCAGGCGGCTGCGAAATCTACTTCGACAAACAATATGCAGATAAGATATGGGATGCAGTCTTTGAAGCAGGAAAAGAATTCGGCATAAAGCCTGCGGGATTGGGCTGTCGTGATACTCTGCGTTTGGAGATGGGCTTTTGCCTTTACGGACATGAGATTGATGATGAGACATCCCCTATAGAGGCAGGCTTGATTTGGCTTACCAAATTCGTAGATGGTAATAACTTTATTGACAGAGAACGTTTGGAAAAGCAAAAAGCTGAAGGTGTAAGCAAGAAATTGGTGGGCTTTGAGATGATTGATAAGGGTATTCCTCGTCAAGCTTATCAGGTTTGCGACAAAGACGGCAATGTAATAGGAAAGGTATGTTCCGGAACACAATCTCCTTCTTGTGGAATTGCAATAGGAACGGCTCATGTGAAGACGGCTTTCAGCAAAAAGGATACTGAGATATTCATAAAGGTAAGAGAAAGATTGTTGAAGGCAAAAGTCGTAAGAATGCCTTTCTATAAAGGAAACAATCAATAGCAATGTAATCGATTTATCATGTCTGTGCAAATTCTTGCACAGACATTTTTTCTATTTATGAAGGCGAGCAGTTCCAGAAACAGATGGAAGAGTAAGGGTAAGTCAAAACGATTGGCTTTGTTTTTCTGTTTGCTTAACAATGTTGTGCTTGCACAAAAAGACGTTGTGATATTCCACAACTGCGAAAACTTTTTCTATCCCACCAATGATACACTGACGCAGGACGATGATTACACAAGCGAAGGCAGAAAACATTGGACATTTGAACGTTACAATAAGAAAAAGAATTCTCTCGCAAAAACATACATAGCAGCCGGAAATGGTGAATTGCCTTCCCTGATAGGCTTATGCGAAGTGGAAAACGACAATGTTCTTAACGACCTTTGCAAAGGTACAATACTTCGAAAAGGCAATTATAAATTCATTCATTATGACTCCGATGACCTACGAGGCATCGATGTTGCTTTGCTTTATCTCCCCTCGCGATTTACGCCTTTGGAACATTATAAAATAACATACCGCTCCGACAAAGAGGAAGAACGCACAAGGGATATACTCTATGTGAACGGCATACTCGGGAATAAGAAGATAAATATCTACGTTATCCATGCACCATCTCGTCGTGAACACAATATAAAGAAAAGCCTTCGTCAAGCCATATTTGATACCGTTTATCGACATATCTGCCATTTGATGAGCGAAAACGACGAAACGAATTTCCTAATCATGGGAGATATGAACGACAATCCTTGGGACTCAGCCGTCAAAGATGGTTTTCGCACAATTGCCACAGCAAAAAATCCGCAGCCTCTGTTGGTTAACATCATGCAGAACAATAAAAACAAAGTCGGTTCCTATGTTTATAACGGCTCATATCAAAGTTTCGACCAATTTATAGTCAGCCGTTCGTTGCTTGAGTTTACCGACAGCAGTGGAACAGGCAATGTTTTTCGTGCGGATTTTCTTACCGATGGCAATCCTAAACATCGCCTTCTCACACCTTATTCCACCTATAAAGGCACTTACTATCAAGGAGGTATTAGCGACCATTTCCCAATAGTAATGGTGATAAACGATAAAGCAGGCTCTCAAAAAAGCAATCCCTAAGAGGTCTGATACAAGAAAAAACTGCCGTAAACCTCAAAAAACATATACGATAGTATTATCTTACTAGGAAATAGAGGTGTGGATATGTCGAATTTATTGGATTCGATTATAGAAAATCGGACTTGCTCGTTCGCAGTTTGCAATCTTCGGGAAGTCTTTTCGACTTGGGCAGAGAGGAATAAGAGGGAAAGGATTGTCGAATTTCGGCTTTTCCGAGAGAAAAAAACTTGAGAGAGGAAGCGATAAAGTTCGGAAATTTTATCACTTAATGCGTGTTGCTTCATAGGATTGTTGTAAATTTGCACTTGGTTGTTGAATTTGGAAAGGAGATATTGTCATGAAACTTGAAAACAAAGTCGCCATAATCACGGGCGGCAGTCGCGGAATCGGTTATTCCACAGTGGAGAAATTTATCAAAGAAGGTGCAAAAGTTTGTCTTACGGCAAGCAGTGAAATGTCTGTCGCAAAAGCCGTTGCAAAGCTGGAAAAGGATTATCCCGATGCGGATATCATGGGTATTGCTCCTCTGCTCGGCAGTTTGGAGTCTGTGAAAAGTGAGTTCGCAAAGGTGATAAGGAAGCATGGAAGGATTGATATTCTTATAAATAATGCAGGAATGTCGGAATCCACTCCTCTTTCCGCTTATACCGAAGAACTGTATGAAAAGATTATGGATTTGAATGTGAAGGGTGTGTTCACTTGTTCAAAGGTTGCGGCAGATTATATGGAGAAACAGCATGGCGGAGTTATCATCAATACTTCCTCAGTCGTAAGTATTACAGGTCAGCCGGCAGGTTTTGCGTATCCGGCATCTAAGTCTGCCGTCAACGCAATGACCCTTTCAATGGCAAGAGAATTAGGTCCCAAAGGCATAAGAGTAAATGCCGTTGCTCCGGGAATTACAGAAACGGATATGATGAAAGCCGTACCGAAAGAGGTTATCGAACCATTGATAAAAACAATACCTCTTAGAAGAATCGGACAAGCGGAAGATATTGCCAATGCTTTTGCCTTTCTTGCCTCCGACGAAGCATCTTATATCACCGGCATTGTGCTGAATGTTGACGGCCTTGCAAGAGTATAAATTGCAATTCTCTTATACAGGAAGCTACCGAAGAACCTCAACAGTTCCATTGAACTCGAAGTCCCGAGTCTTCCCTTTTGCTTTGAAACGATACAAATATGTACCCGAAGGAGTATTGGTTGCTTCCGGCGACCAAAAGTCTTCTTTTCGTTTTATGTTTTCCCTATAATACACCCTCCGTCCATGTCTGCTATAAATTGCCAATTCATTATAAGAGAAGAAACTATTACCAAGCAAACCATGGATTTCAAAAATATCATTCACTCCGTCGCCGTTGGCACTAACCATATTAGGGAACATAAGGTTGATTATATGCAAATTCAGATGGTAAGCACTGTCGCAACCGTTGAGGTCGGTGTAAACGTTATCATATTCCCCTGCTTCATTTTCTGAAAAGCCATGTTCCTTATAGGTCTCTCCTTTATATATTTCAACTTCCAATGTATCAGTAAACAATTCCCATACGGTAAGGTGCAATGTAACCAAACTATCACAACCATTTATTGTCTGTAAGTGCTGAGTATATATTCCGCTCTCCGTTTCGTTAAAACCATTATCCTCGTATGCTATTCCGCAAAGTTCGGAATATATGGTGTCATTATAAACAGGGTGAACAATAAGGTCTAAATGTACTATGCTGTCGCAAGCATATTGAGAAGAAAGTCTGCGAGTATAAATTCCTGTTTCGGATTGTACAAAATCATTTTCGGCATATGTTTCTCCTTGGCAGATTTCTGCCGATATGGTGTATTCGTATGTCGGGTGAACGGCAAGATTGAGAGTTACAACGCTGTCGCAACCATAAATATTCTGAAACGAATGTACGTAAGAGCCTGCCTCATTTTCCGAAAAATCGTATAGAGAATAGGTCTCATTATCGCATATCTCCGCATTTATATTCCAAGCATGGGAAGGCAACACATGCAAATTAAGCCTTACCACACTGTCGCAGCCATACACGCTTTGCAAATTAAGAACGTATATTCCGCTTTCCATTTCGTTAAAACCGTTACTGTTATATACATCTCCAAGACAAATGGTATCGTAAATCAATGTATCATAAGTAGGATATACAATCAGGGAAAGAGCAATCAAGCTGTCACAACCTCTATCCGTCTGTTGGTTCCATGTGTATAAACCCGTACTGTCGGCAGAGAACATATCATCAACGTATGTTTGGTTATTACAAATAGAATGATATATTGTATCATAATAAGAAGGATTGACAACTATGGTCTTCATTGCAGAACCTCGACAATCCTCACCATCCTTAACGCTTAATGTATATTCATTTGTTTGGTCGGCAACAATCATAATACTGTCTGTGGTTTCCTGTGTATTCCACAAGTAACTTACATTCGGCGAATTGAGCTCATCGAATTGTTCCGCTCTCAATATTACCGTATCTCTTTGACAAACCGTATCTGGTGCAAGAATTTTTGCAAAGTTGAAGTCTATTGTTATTGGAACGTTCAAGGTATCCGAGCAGTAAGAATCTGAAAGCAAAGAAATCAATTTGATGTCGTAAACACCGTTTTGAGGATAATATCTTTCCGGATTGTCTTCCGGAGAAAAAGTTCCGTCATCAAATTCCCAAAAAGTAGTATCGACCATCTGCCTCGTAAAGGCGTTATATGCTGTATCGAAATCCAAATAGCTCAAATTTTCAAAATAAACCTTGCTTTCGCAAGTGTCTATTCTATAAGTCATTTTGATTTCACAGAATATAAACGTACTTCTTTGAGTTGATATGTCGATTTGCTGACGAATGAAAGAAGTATTAGCATCAAAAGAAAAGAGGAAAACACCGTTTTGATGTTTTCCTCTTAGGTAGCGGGGGCAGGACTCGAACCTACGACCTCCGGGTTATGAGCCCGACGAGCTACCTCTGCTCTACCCCGCACTCTGTCTTTTCGTTTTGCAAAGGTACGACTATTTTCCGAATTTGCAAACTTTTCTTTCGGTTTTTTGCTATTGTCGTAAGAATGAGGCCATTTCTTCTTGCAATTCTTTGGCTTTTTGAGCTGCTGTCTCTGCAAAACTCTCTTGTTTGTCGGCAAATATGATTCCTCTGGACGAATTTACCAATAAACCGCAGTCTTTCGTCAATCCGTATTTGCAAACTTGCGAAAGAGAACCTCCCTGAGCGCCAACCCCGGGAACCAAAAGAAAATGCTCAGGTGCCAATTCCCGTATTCTTCCGAACATTTCGGCTTGTGTAGCTCCGCAAACGAACATCATATTATCTTTCGTAGCCCACTGTTGCGACTTTATCAAGACACGTTCAAAGAGTTTCAAATCCTCTTTATCCCTTATGAACTGAAAATCTTCTGCTCCTTTGTTTGATGTCAGTGCAAGCAAAATCACCCATTTGTTTTCGTAAACAGTGAATGGTTTTACGGAGTCTTCTCCCATATAAGGAGCTATTGTCATGGAATCAAATCCGAAATCGCTTTCAGGAGATAGGAATGCTTTTGCATATTGTTGCGATGTGTTTCCTATGTCTCCTCGTTTTGCGTCGGCTATGGTGAAACATTCTTTGTCGAAACGGTGTAGGTAATCCATTGTTTTCTTCAAACTGATTAAGCCTTTTATGCCTTGTGATTCGTAAAATGCCAAATTAGGTTTGTAAGCTACGGTATAAGGCAATGTGGAGTCTATTATTGCTTTGTTAAATTCAAATATCGGGTCTTCTTTGCCTGCCAAGCATTCCGGCAATTTGCTGATGTCGCTATCCAATCCGACACAAAGAAAACTCTTCTTACGTTTTATCAATTCAATAAGTTCCTGTCTGTTCATGGTTTCGATATTTTGTAACGGTTTGCAAAGGTAGCAAAATATTCCAAGGCGATATGCGTTTACAGAGAAAATGTCGGAGAGATGGAAAACATGAATATAGAAGACAAATCAAAGCAAGCGAAGCAGCTGCATTCACAAAGATACAGTTGTTCTCAGTCTGTGGTGATGACTTTTGCGGAAGATTTAGGCATAAAGTCCGAATTGGCAGAACGAATGTCCGCAGCCTTTGGCGGAGGTGTGGCAAAAATGGGAGAGGTATGCGGTTGTGTCAGTGCAATGGCTGTTTTGAGCGGATTTGTAAAAGAGAACCAAACCATAGAAGGTAAGGTCGATAAGATGAAAGCCATGGCATGGACAAAAGATTTGGCAGAGAAATTCCGCAACGAATGCGGCGATATTGTATGCAGACAGTTGAAAGCACCGGAGGCAATCACCGGAAGAACTCCCAAGCCTTGTAGGGAATTGGTAGGTATTGCTGCAAGATTGATAGCCGAAAAACTAAGTGCAGAAGAGTAATACAATACAATCGATTATGATTTTGCAGAGCTTTTATTTGTATTCAAGGCATTGTCATGCCTTGCCGATTTGGTTATTTCTTATAATAGCCTCCCTTTTCTATTTCTTCCCTCACACAATCCGGCAATAAATATCTCACAGATTTGCCTTTTCTGATGTTTTCCCTAATCATAGAAGAAGAAATATCCATTTGCGGAGCGTCAATCATGCTCACATTTTCATGCTTCAAAAATTCGGAATAATCGCACTTAGGTCGCGGATATACCAATACCTTATAATATTGCAGTATCACCTGATAATTTTTCCATTTGTCGAACGTCTCTATATTATCCTGCCCCATTATGATGGTAAATTCTCTGTTGGGATATTTCTCACTAAGATATGCCAGAGTGTTCACCGTATATGAAGGAGAGGGTAAGTAAAACTCGATATCACAAGCCCTAAGCAGAGGATTGTCCTCTATTGCCATTTGAACCAAAGCAAACCTTTTTCTATCGTCAAGCAAAGCTTTTCGCTGCTTCAAAGGATTCTGCTTGCTGACAACAAACCACAGTTGTTCCAAGTCCGAATTTTGAGCTATATGATTGGCAAGAATCAAATGTCCGTGATGAATCGGATTGAAACTGCCGAAGTATAAACCCGTTTTTTTCTTTTCCTGTTTGGATTGCATATAGAAAAAACTATTTTTACTCCCCTGTTGTGGCAAAGATACCCTCAAAGCCTGTTTCAAACACGCTTTTTCAAACGCCGTTTCACTACGGCTTGAAAATATTTCTTAGCTTTGCACACTTGAAACAAAGAAGACATGAAGAGAACGGCATTTTTGGCATTTTTATTTTTTGCAAGCGGTTTGTTCGCTCAAAACATCAGTATCAAAGGAATCGGAAAAAACATCAGCGGTCAACATATTCGTTTATTCGTATCGGAGGATAATTTCTCCGGTTTGGAAGTTCAGAAAGGCGATGTGCAGTTATCAGACGATGACGAAGAGTTCGAATTTGCTTTCACGGCAGACGGAGCAAACATAGTAACCTTAAAGATAAATGCTTTCGAATACAGTTTCATCGCACAGCCCGGAAATATATACAATCTCAGCATTGATTCCATAAATTATGCCATTGCAGATTCAGTAAACGTGCTTCTCTACAAGTATATCCTGCCTATACGCATAAACAATCTTGCTCAAAACGACATAAACATAAAGATAGCTGATTTTGATAATAAGATGGAAGACTTTATTGCCTCGCACGGCAGGGAATTATTGGTGAACAAGGATTCTCTTGCGGTGAAAGCTCTCTATGATTTGGCAAACAGTTTCCTGAAAAACGAAGATACGACATCTTATTTCGCCACGTACGTAAAATATGAATTGGGGAAAATGGAATATGTTCTAAGATTGAAAGCTCGGAAGAAGCAGCGACTTGAACTCTTCGGGGATAAGCCGATACAATATTATAATTTAGGTTATACAGACTGCTTCAACCATATCTTCGGACACTATTTCTCCCATGGCAATAAATATATTTCCCAAGACGAATTGGAGTTCTGGCTCTCTAACAACAATTACGATGACCTCACCGATGCTCTCGGCAAGGACAAAGTCTTAAAGAACGAAGTCTTTCGGGAACTTGTGCTTATTAAAGGTATGAGAGACGCTTTCTTGGACGGGCTTTACGATGGTCATGACATAATAAAGATGTTGGAAAAACTCGCTTCCGGAACCAAATTCGAAGAACATAGGAAAATTGCCCTCAACACGGTGGAATATCTTATGAGAACTTCCCACAAAGGTTTGCAATCAAAAGATTTCACCTTGACCAACATCAGCGGAGAAAAGCAAAGTCTGCAACAATACCTTGGAAAACCACTTGTATTGAACTTTGTAAAACTCGATGACCTTACTTCAAAGAGAGAATTGGAAGTTGTGAACTTCATGTACGACCAAATCAAAAGCGAATGCGAAGTATTGACAATCTGTTGCGATAGAAACCTCGATGCAATGTACAATTTCCTTCAAAACAATAAGACAGGGAATAAATACAAATGGAAATTCGCCTATTTCGACACCAATTACGATTTATTGGAGTATTATCAGGTAAAAGCCTTTCCTCTTTTCATTCTCATCTCTCCCGATGGCAAGGTTGAGGAAAACCCCATGAAAGAACCGAGTGAAGGAAGCCTTATAAGGTTTATGCCAAAGGAAAACAAGAAATAAGATTTCACCCTACACCCATCTGAGAAAACATGCTTATCACACTCGACAAGCATGTAATTACGTCTTTTGCCATACATATATCCGCCACCCCTATAACACCTATCAAATCAAGCCATTATCCAAACGCCCTTTCAGAAAAACAGAACGCCGTTCCAAGAAATTCAAACGCCCTTTCAATTTTCCGAAACGGCGTTTGAAAAAATTCGTATATTTGCAGGTGAAAACAATCCTTGAAATCATGAAGAAAAGAATTGCGTTATTGTTCGGTATGTTGCTGTTTGTATGCCTTGTGAAAGCTCAAACTTGCGGCAAAGAGCCTTTCCCTTATTACGTAGGTAAGGATTATGTCGTTGTAGGTGTAAGTGCAAATACTTCGGACAAAGAGTTGTTGGACATAAGAAAGAACATATTGAAGTATTCTTCCGTTCGCTTTACCAATTTCGATGTAATACGGGGCAAGGACGGCAAAATTCAGTTCCTTTCCATGGAAATAGATTGCAGAGACGGCTACAAGGCTTCGATATCCCACAGTTTCGAAAAAGGAGATAAATCTGTTCACGGATTTATTCGCGATTATACACGCACCAATTACGACAGAGCGTTTTATTATGGGGATTTGACAGCGGAACAAGCCGGAATAGAACGGGTTAAACGCGTGTTGGAGAAGACAAAAGAAACGGAATAATAAATTTTTCGGCAGAATATTAGGTCAGAACGAAAAATCTAAGTAACTTTGCACCCTCAAAAAGATATATAAAATGGCAAAGAAATCGAAAGACGTAAGAGTTCAGGTGATATTGGAATGTACGGAACATAAGGCATCGGGAATGCCTGGAACTTCTCGTTATATCACGACAAAATCAAAGAAGAACACTCCGGAGAGATTGGAATTGAAGAAATACAATCCTATATTGAAGAGAATGACTGTACACAAGGAAATAAAATAACAAAATAAGAGGAGTATAGAAGATGGCAAAGAAAGTAGTTGCAACCCTTAAAACATCAACGGGTAAGGATTTTGCAAAAGTGATAAGAACTTTGCGTTCCGAAAAAACGGGAGCATATACGTTCAAAGAGGAAATCATACCTTCCGACAGCGTAAAGGAATATTTTGCGAAGAAGTAAGCCTTGTTCGATATTCGGTTTCGAGAAGCGAACATTGTTGTCCGGAGGACGTTTTTTGAATTAAGAGTTGTCATACTCACTCTATGATGAGCATGACAACTTTTTTGTATTAGTGTTTTCGCATTCATAGTTACGTTATTGGCGGACAGGTGCGTTTGTATGTAGAAAAATCAGTGCAATATGGGATTCTTTTCTTTTTTCACCAAGAGTAAGAAGGAGACATTGGATAAAGGACTTTCCAAAACGAAGGAAAGCGTATTCGGAAAAATCTCCAAGGCGATAGCCGGCAAATCAAAAGTTGACGAAGATGTACTTGACAAACTCGAACAGATATTAGTCGAGGCGGATGTGGGTGTTGAAACCACTCTGAAAATAATCGATAGACTTGAAAAGAGAGTAGCAAGAGACAAATACCTCGGAACTGCAGAGTTAAACCTCATATTGAAAGAAGAAATAGAGGCTCTTTTGGAAGAAAATCAAAGTGAGGAAAGAGAAAACTTTGATTTCCCGAAAGGAGATGTGCCATACGTGATAATGGTTGTAGGCGTGAATGGTGTCGGAAAGACCACCACCATAGGTAAATTGGCATATCAGTTCAAGCAGGCGGGCAAGAAGGTTGTCCTTGGGGCATCGGATACCTTTCGTGCAGCGGCTGTGGATCAGTTAAAGATATGGGCAGAAAGGGTAGGGGTCGATATAGTTACCCAAGGCATGGGAGCAGATCCGGCGTCTGTGGCTTTTGACACCTTGAAATCGGCAGTTGCCAAACAGGCTGACGTAGTTATTGTGGATACTGCGGGACGTTTGCATAATAAGATAGGATTGATGAACGAACTTTCCAAAATCCGTAATGTCATGAAGAAAGTTGTGCCGCAAGCTCCCGACGAAGTGCTTTTGGTTCTTGACGCTTCCACAGGACAGAATGCCATAGAGCAAGCCAAACAGTTCACTGCTGCAACCGACGTTAATGCAATAGCACTGACGAAACTCGATGGCACTGCAAAAGGTGGGGTTGTTATCGGAATATCCGAACAATTCAAAGTGCCGGTTCGCTACATAGGTTTAGGGGAACAAATGGAAGATTTGCAGATATTCAACCGTAAGGCTTTTGTTGACAGTTTATTTGAATAGAAATAGGAAAAGAGAATAAGGGTATGAAGAAAATATTTGTCGTTTTGTGCATGGCGATGTCGGTATCGCTTGTTTCTGCACAGGGAAAGTTTGAAAAACACAATTTTTCGATGAATGCGGGATACGCTTATAAGGTAGGCGACCTGCATCCGATGGAATTTGAGAATATGTTCAACAATGAAGACCATGCTTCGCGAATGAAACACGGCTATGAGTTGGAATTCGATTATGATTACCGCTTTCACGAAATGTTTTCCTTTGGGTTCAAGGCTTCTATGTTCGGTTCGGTACATGGTTTTGACAAAGAAGTACTTGATGTTACCACAGGAAAGATGACAAACAAGTATTATTCGGACGATATGAACATATTCTATGTCGGACCGAGCTTCAAATTTCAGTTGCCGACCATTGCGGAACGTTATGACTTTTGGTGCAGAGCCACTATCGGCTATATGAAAATGCAAAATACGGTTAAGACTGCAACATCTTCAACTTACAGCGGAAATAGTTTTGCTTACGGCTTGGGAATAGGGGCAGACTACATAATAACACGCTTTATCTCTGTCGGCTTATCCGCAGGCTTTTTGTCGGGAAACGTTTCCAAATTGCATATAGGGGAAGATAAAATAGATATTTCCAATCATGAAGAAGCCTTAACTCGTTTTGGCATCGACTTTGGAGTAAGAATAAGATTATAAAGCCGAAAAGATGTCAATAAGGGTAAATTTGGTAACGCTCGGTTGTTCAAAAAATATTGTGGACAGCGAACATTTGGCGGGCTTGCTTGGAAAGAGTTCGTTCAAAGTTTCATTTGATTCTTCGGATACTGATTTCGATGTAGTGATTGTCAATACCTGCGGATTTATTGGCGATGCCAAGGAAGAGTCTGTGGATACCGTTTTGCAATTTGCCTGTCTCAGAAAATCCAATCGCATAAAGAAACTTATTGTTTTCGGCTGTCTTGTTCAACGATATGCAGATGAGCTTGCCAAAGAACTGCCTGAGGTTGACAAATTCTTCGGTGCCAATGATTATGAGAAGATTGCGGAATATCTCTCGGAAGAATTGCCTCCGCAAAATAAAACTTTGAGACAATTAAGCACCCCTTCACATTATGCTTATTTGAAAATATCGGAGGGTTGCGACAGATTTTGTTCCTTTTGTGCCATTCCGTATATACGAGGCAGGCATGTGTCGGAGCCTATCGAAAGTCTTGTCGAACAAGCAAAGGTTTTGGCTTCGCAGGGCGTGAAAGAACTGATTGTAGTTGCCCAAGACACCACGAATTACGGCAAAGACATTTACGGCGAATGCCGTTTGGCAGAATTGCTGAAAGCCCTTGCAAAAGTAGAAGGCATAGAATGGATACGTCTTCAGTACTCTTATCCTAACGATTTCCCTTTTGAATTGATTGATTTGATGAAAAACGAACCCAAGATATGCCGTTATATCGATATGCCGCTGCAACATATAAACGACAGACTGTTGCATTCGATGAACAGACATATCACTGGCAAGGAAATCCGAACACTCATAAACAGATTACGGGAAGCAATGCCGGATATATGTCTTCGCACAACATTGATAGTAGGTTATCCCGGTGAAACGCAGGAAGAGTTTGATGAATTGAAGAAATTCGTGAAGGAAACGAAGTTCGACAGATTGGGAGCCTTCGCTTATTCTGCCGAAGAAGGAACAGCAGCATATAATTTGCCTGATGATGTACATGAAGAGGAAAAACAAACTCGTTTGGACGCTTTGATAGATATTCAACAGCAAATTTCATACGACTTGAATCAAAAGAAAATCGGAAAAACATACAAAGTGCTGATAGATCGCAGCGAGGGAGAGTATTGGATTGGCAGAACGGAATATGATTCTCCCGAAGTGGATAATGAGGTGCTTATTCCCATAGAGCAGAAAGCAGAAGCCGGCAGTTTTGTCATGGCAAAAATAAATGCAGCCGAAGAATTCGATTTGTATGCCGACATTGTTGAGTATTGCAATCCCGAAAAACAATCGGCAAAAGAGGGAAACACACAACAGTTGACCGAAGATATTCTTGAAGTCTTGGAATCCTTTGTGGAAAACGACTACAAAAATCTGACAAAAGAGTATCCTGATTATACGATAACGGTTTATACCACAAAAGACCACGGTGAAAATATAGCGGAATGGGATTACACCTTAAAAAATCCCGATAAATTTCCGATAGATGCCGATACAGTCATGGAGAATGTCTATTCCCAAATATCCTATTCAAAGGATTAAACTGTAAAAAGAGGACTTACAATTTTATAAGCAGGCTTACGTAATTCGGAGAACCGTATCTGTGATATTCGCAGCGGGAATAAGCCAATCGAAATTGGCGATAATTAAGACCAAAGCCGTATGACAGTCCAGCTAAAGAGAAAGCATCGCTCACTTGCATTTCTCTGTTTTGCTTCCATGAGTATCCCAAAGCAAGATAGAAGTGTTTGGAGGGAACAAACTCCGTTCCTATTTGTACATGTCTGAACATATTGTCTATAAAACCGGAAAACTTGTTTTCTTTCTCCACATTACCGTTCAAATCGGTCTTATCCCTCGGATTAAGAGGGTCGTTCTCTCTAATATCCCACCTATGCAGATTATTCAATTCCAAATAGAGAATAAAGGGTGCATGATTCAATTTCTTGGAAGCAGCAAATTCAAGGTCGAAAGGAGTTGAAGAATCTTCATTTGCAAATTTCTTTATTTGAGCACCCATATTGCGTGCCATAAATGAAGCAGACCATGTTCTGTCATTTGATTGAAAGCCTACGCTTAAATCGATTGCGATGGCAGAAGAGGAATATGACTCATATTTTGAGAAGACAGGCTTAAGGTTTGCACCTATATAAACATTGGAATCCAACATTCTGCCCCATGAAAGAGTAACTACATAATCAGCAGCAGAAAATTTGCCGACCACATCGCCATTCTCTTCCGTCATATCGAAATTTCCGTAATTCAAATATTGAAACCCCAATGCAAAAGTACCGACTCCGTCCACAGAATATCCACCTGCCAAAGCCGCCTGATTGATACCGCTGAACAAATAAGTATAAGTCAAAGCAAAAGTCTTGTGATTCAATCGGCTTAAAGTCGCAGGATTAGTTATAACAGCACTTACGTCATCAGTAAATGAAGATATGAAATCCACACCCAAGGCTCTCGTTTTGGCACTTTGTTGAAGCATCAGTACCGAATAAGCATTCTCTCCGCCAAACTGGGAAAAACAATTTCCAAGAGAGAAAAAAAGCAGCGATATTACCAACAAGAGTTTATGCTTCATGCCAAATTATATTTTTAATCTGCCGACCGTATTATCCAATCACCATATTTGTTCGGTTCATATCCCCTTCCAACATTCATTCTGTTCCGTTTCGGATCGGTCAAACAAATACTACGACAATATAACAGAGAATTTGCCATTTTATTATTCGACAGCCCTGTTTGCGTTCTGTTTTTCGAACTTTGTATCGCCCCTTAGAGAAAATTCTCTCGAACAAATAAAAAGTAATTCCGAAACACAAACAATCCGAACAAGCACTCCTCTTCCCCTGAAAAACTTTGAGTCTTACCTTTATCAATCTTTCATTTTCCAATCTTCTCTCCTTCTTTGAAAGTTCCGCAAACTTATACCGTACATTCTCATAATCCCAAAAACCAAAGGCCGTTTTACCAAGAACGAAACGCCGTTCTAATTTTTTCTTTCGGCGTTTTAATTTTCTGAATCGCCGTTTCGTTTTCGACAAAAGGCTGATTTCTCTGTAGGGAAACGGCGTCCGGATAAAGACCTGATGTATAATGATGTTTTGAAGAGCGGTTTTCGATTCGGGATTTGACGCTTTGATGTCGGTTTTACTGTGTGAGGACTTCGTTTTTGATTGTCTTTTTTGAATTCTTGAGGCGAAATTGGAGGGAATGTAGTATCTTTGCTCCTTGAATTGCAAAAAGCATGGGCGGATATGTCATTCTGCTTTTTTGCAGTGATGTATTATAAAAACGATAGCGGGAAAAATGAAACAGAGTTTTGCTAAGTTCGCCTTTTATTGGGGTTCGGTTTTTGGCGGAGTGGTGTTTTTGTATCAGGCTTTGAGTGCGTTGCTTCACTTTACGGGAAACTTTTTCCAGACCTTGATATATTCTTTGATTGTGATTTCGTCTTTGATTTTCGTCTATACGAAGTATCGCCGCTCCAATCCTTCTTTGTCGCCGGGTTTCGGCAGGTCATTGGGTTTATTGACCCTTGTCAGTCTGACCATGTCGCTTTTCTTTGCTTTGTTTACAATGGTGCTGATTGCAAAGATTAATCCGAATTTAATCCAAGAGGCTTTGAACCAAATGGAAGTACTGATGGATGATTACGATGTAGATATGGCTATATTTGAGAAGGAGGGTATGTACAAGCTTTTGCAGGTGGCGTTCATTTTCTCGAATTTCATCTTCGACTTTATCGGTAATTTCTTTTATTGTCTGCTTATTGCTTTTGTTTTTACGCGTAATAATACTCGCAGATTCGAACCTTATAGGAATGACAATGCGGAAAGAGATAGGGAGGGTGAGGAATAAATTGAATAAAGTACGTTTCGGCATTCGGAATATTTGATAGAGATAAAGCTGTTTGATTATGGAAGAACGTATTGAGGCTTCGCAAAGAAAGGAAAAGAGTTTCAGAAGATTGGTTTTATCGTACGGCATTCTGACCGGCGTTGTTCTTTCTTGTGTTTTGCTCTTACGTTACTTGCTTTCGCTGCCTGTATCAGCACCCATGGGGATTGCGGAATGTGTTTTGTTGTTTCTTATCGCTGCTTTCTGCTTATATAAGTTCCAAGGTAGTTCGCAGGGAAAGGAAGCCGGTTTCGGGAGACGCTTTGCCTTCTCTTTGCTTGTTGCGATTGTGGGATTGATGATTTATGCTGTCATGATGTACATATATATTATATGTATAGACACGAACATGCAGGCAAATTGTCTTGCTTTGCAAAGAAAGTATAATGCCGACGGCGGTTTAGGGGATGCGGAACTTATGGAGATGATAAGACCTTCGTATATTGCTTTTTCGGCAGCCTTTCTCGGCGGAGTGATTTCCCTTATATGGGCTTTTATTCTTGCTTTTTTCGGCAGAAGAGGACGAAAGGGGAGAGGAGTTAAGGGAAATAAGGAATTGAGTGAGTGAAATTAAATTGTGAAAGGAATGGATATATCGATAATAGTACCTTTGTTCAATGAGGAAGAGTCCCTTCCTCACCTTGCGGACTGGATTGACAGGGTGATGAAGGAGAACGGCTTTTCTTATGAATTGCTTATGGTCGATGATGGAAGCAGGGACGCTTCGTGGAAGGTGATAGAACAGCTTTCTTCGGCAAATCCCTGTATCAAGGGAGTGAAGTTCAGACGTAATTACGGCAAGTCGGCTGCTTTGAACGTGGGTTTCGAGCATGCGGAAGGGGATGTGGTGATAACAATGGACGCAGACTTACAGGACAGTCCCGATGAGGTGCCGGAATTGTACAAAATGATAAAGGAAGAGGGCTATGACTTGGTATCGGGTTGGAAGAAAAAGAGATATGATTCCAAACTTACGAAGAATATACCCTCTAAACTCTATAATGCAACGACGAGAAAACTTTCAGGAATAAAGTTGCATGACTTTAATTGCGGTTTGAAGGCTTATCGGAATGAGGTTATAAAATCCATAGAGGTCTATGGCGAAATGCACAGATATATTCCTGTGATTGCAAAGTGGGCAGGATTCAATAAAATAGGCGAAAAGGTCGTTCAACACAGAAAACGGGAGTTCGGAGTCTCCAAATTCGGAATGAATCGCTTCGTAAACGGTTATTTGGACTTGATGTCGATAATGTTCGTTTCCAAATTCGGCAAGAAGCCTATGCACTTCTTCGGATTGTTGGGGAGTGTGATGTTTTTTGTCGGCATAATCTCTGCCATGCTTTTAGGAATACAGAAATTGATTGCCCTGCACAATGGAGAGATGATGCGTTTGGTAACGGATTCTCCTTACTTCTATCTTGCCTTGATTACGATAGTATTAGGCACACAGCTGTTTCTTACCGGTTTTGTGGCAGAACTGATAGGCAGGAACTCGCCTACGAGGAATGTTTATTTGATTGAGAAAGAACTAAACTTCAATGATGAAGACAAAGAGCATAATCGAGCAGAGCATAGAGCTTAAAAAGAAAATTGCGGAGGACTCTGCTTTGATTGAAAGCATAGAAAAGGTTGCCGAACTGATAAGCGAGGCTTACAGAAAGGGACATAGGGTGTTTTTTTGCGGCAATGGAGGCAGTGCTTCCGACGCTCAGCATTTGGCAGCGGAACTTTCGGGACGTTTTTACTTCGACCGTCCGCCTCTTGCGGCAGAAGCCTTGCATGTAAATACATCTTATCTGACCGCTGTTGCGAATGACTACTCATACGACTTGGTTTTTGCAAGAGCGGTGGAGGCTTTCTGCAATGAAGGCGATGTTCTGATAGGTTTATCCACCTCGGGCAATTCCTCTAATGTGGTTAAGGCGTTTGAAACAGCCAAAAAGAAACAAGCTTTTGTCATTGCGTTGACAGGAAAAGGCGGCGGAGAAATGGGAAAACGCAGTGATATTTTGATAGATGTGCCTTCCGATGATACGCCCCGCATACAGGAGGCTCATATAATGATAGGGCATATCATCTGTCAGTTTGTTGAAGAGAGTTTGTTCGGAAAGGGTGAAAGAAAATGAGAAAAACAAGTGAGGCAACGGCTTTATTTTTGGATAGAGACGGGGTTATAAATGTGCGAAAGTACAATGGTTACATTCAAAGACCGGAAGAGTTCCGTTTTTTGGAAGGAGTAACGGAAGCTTTTGCGATTTTTGCAAAGTATTTCGATACCATAGTCATAGTAACCAATCAACAAGGCATAGGAAAAGGACTTATGAGCGAGGAAGACTTCAAGGCGATAAGCGAAAAGATGATAACGGAAATTCAAAACGCCGGAGGAAGAGTGGATTATGTCTTTCATTGTCCTCACCTTGCCAAGAACAATTCTTTCGACAGAAAGCCTTCTGTGGGAATGGGCTTGAAAGCCAAGAAGATGTTCCCAAGAATAAATTTCAAGGATAGTATTATGGTCGGAGACAGTCTGAGCGATTTGGTTTTCGGAAAAAGATTAAAAATGCATACCGTTCACATATCCGACAACTGTGAGGAGGCTCGCCAACACCCAAACAGGATAGATTTAAGGTTCGCTTCGCTTTTGGAATTTGCTAAATACATGGAATATGAAAAGGATAGGAAAGTTAAGTAGTTTGTTTTTGTTGACGGGCTTATTGCTTGCCCTTGTCGATTTGAATGCCCAAAATACTGTCGATGCAAAAGGCAGGAAGCAGGGACGCTGGTCGAAAACTTATGCCGACGGAAAATTGAAATATGAAGGCGAGTTCAAGGATGATTGCGAGGTGGGGGACTTCAAATACTACAATAAGGACGGCAGTTTGAAAGAGAAAATCAGCTATAAGGGTGATTGTAAGACGGGATATTGCGAAGTGTATTATCGCAAAGGGCAGCTTATGAGCAGCGGAGAGTATTTGAACAAGAAAAAAAACGCTGTCTGGAATTATTATTCGGTCGATGGCAAACTCCTAAGCAGGGAAACATACAAAGATGGACTGAAAGAGGGTGAAGAAACGATATGGGACACAAAGGGCAATGTGTTGGAGAAAATCAATTATAAGAAAGGCAAAAAGAACGGGGAAAATTACAAGTATCTTTATGCCGAAGGATTTCAGACATATACCTATGTAGATGATGTGAAGGAGGGAGCCTATCGGAATTATTATGCCGACAAACAGCCAAGGATTGAAGGACAATACTCAGCCGGCAAGAAAGACGGGGTATGGACTTATACCGATCAAGCAAACAGGAAGATGAGAGTACAGGTATGGAAAGCCGATGTATTGATTTCCGATAAGATTATCTTGCAACAGAGAGACAAGGAAAGAGGTATTGCAGCCGATGAAATTCTTTGCCTTTACCCTTTGGGAAAACAAACATGTCTTGTATTATCGAGCGGAGAAAAATTGACTTGCTTCAATTCTCATGACCAAATACTTGATTGCACGGACGGGAATTACCTTATCCGTTTGAACGAAAAGAACAATCTTTATGTCAATCCCAATGCCGTAAAAGCCGTTAAGGAGAATGCCGACGGACAAGCGGAAGTGATTACAGAGCCGAAGACAGATATAAAAATCATTGCAGACAAAGAGGGATTGAAAGCCCTGCATTCCGTTTTGAACAAGGAGAAAATCGGGAAGTAAACACTTGATTGATGAAAGAAAAGCTTGTATTTGCTTTAAGCGGCGGAGTTGACAGTTTTTCCGTCGCTTTTTTTGCGTAAAGACCTCGACCTTTGTTATCCTTCGCCGATAAGATGAATATTTGTTACGGAGCAACGAGACATTATGCAAGAATACTGTGGAAAGATCAATACTATATGCTTTATCGACTGAGCCGCTAACAACGCTTGATATTTCTCTTCCCTTTGGAAGGATAGACTTACAGATAAAGTAAAGCAATATGCCGATGCAAGGGACTGCAAGAGGTTGCAGCACAAAAAGAAAGCTGCGGACGGTATTTACAAATGGAAAAAGTAGAGTTATAATCTGATAAATCGGTGACTATGTTTGAGAAGATTAAGAAGTTTAGACAGTCCCCCTTTATTTACCCTCAAATCCGCAACTAAGCCTTTCAACGTTCTTCTTGCGTGTACACGTCCTCTCATTACTGAATTTGCAGATGATTTGATCCGCAATCTGCTCTGAAACGATTGATAGTAATTCCGTTCTGTTCAAATCTCTCAAAGAATCTCTTCAGCGTGTCTTTCTGATGAAAACGTGCCATGAAATGGAACATTTGTGTTGCCGTCACTATTCTCAATGCCGACAATCAAG
>URCX01000005.1 GCA_900546465.1 uncultured Bacteroidota bacterium
TCAAACGTTTTCCTCTAAGGTTTTCGTATGAAAGGAAATCTATTATCAAAGACGTGGTTTGGTGATGTGCCGTTCCGAAAGACATCTTCGGCTCTATGATTATGTCATATTTGACTTTCGGAGAAAGCGGGTTGAAAGGCGGACGTACTATACAGAAGTCTCCGAAAACCACAGAGGGGTAGTTCTTTTCCCATTCGGCATTCCAATCTTTTTGCTCTATTTCTTCAGTACTGTATTCTGCCTTGAGATTTTCAACAAATCCCAAATCCTCTCTTCTGACCTCTTCAATCTTTTCTTCCGAAAAGCAATCTTTAGGACAATATGCGTCAAAGCCGCTTGCGGTATCGACAAAACTTTCATACCCACAACCAATCAGAGCATCCTTGAATATATCCGCAATCCAAGTATCCTCTTCGCCCCACTTCTCATTGTGAGAAAGTCGGACGCTTAAGCGTATGTAATTCATTTTCTGCTTAGAAACTGCCTGCTATTTCAATAAAGTCTGCGGCTTTCAAAGATGCACCGCCTATCAATCCTCCATCGACATCTTGTTGTGCGAACAAATCCTTTGCATTTTTGGCATTGCAACTTCCGCCGTAAAGTATGGAAATTTCTTGTGCCGTATCATCGGAATACTTCTCCGCCAACATCTTTCTTATAAAGGCATGTATTTCTTGTGCTTGCTCTTTGGTTGCTGTTTTACCCGTACCTATTGCCCAAACAGGCTCGTATGCTATTATGACCTTTTCCATTGCTTCCGCAGAAAGATGGAACAAACCTTGCGACACTTGTTCTTTGATTACGTCAAAGTGTTTTCCTGCTTCTCTGTCTTCCAACGACTCGCCTACACACACAATAGGTGTGATGTCAAGTGCCAATAGCTTGTTTACTTTCTCGGCAACGTCTTGGTTTGTCTCGAAGAAATATTTTCTTCTTTCACTATGACCTACTATGCAGTAGTCCACATTCATGCTTTGCAACATTTGTGCAGATACTTCACCGGTATAGGCTCCGTTATCGAACTTGGATACGTTTTGAGCACCGACAAAAAACTCCACATCCTCCGCTGCGTCTTGCACAAGTTCCAAATATGGGAACGGAGGACATACTATAACATCGACATCCGTGCTGTCAAAGGCTCTCAAACCCTCTGCTATATCATTTATCAAATCATCGGCTTGGTTGAATGTCTCATTCGATTTCCAATTGCCTGCAACAATGTTTCTTCTCATGAAATTACCTTGTTTTGAGTTATACCATAATAATTATACTTTGCAAACTTACGAATAAAATCCGACACTGCAAGCATTCGCCTCAAAGAAACAATGCAAGGCTCCCTTTATGAAGGTTGTCATAAAGAGAAAAAAGCATTCTTATTTGCCACAGTCTCAAAAAAACTTGTGGAAATATTATGCAGAACAAAATAATTCGCTAATTTTGCCACTGATACGTATTGACCGACAGCCGTATTTTAAGGAGCAAATCCGCTTTCGGAAAATGCAATCTAAGCAAGGGTTTGATGAAACGCCGTTTGGCTGAAATAAAACGGCGTTTCAGGAAATTGTTTCGGCGATTCGGTTTCAATGAAACGGCCTTTTGTCAACAGTCTGAAAAAGAAGCAGAAACAGAAACGGGCATAACGTATCGTAATTTATTGAAAACGAAATGATAATCAGATGAAGACTTCTGACAGTATAGTAATCATTCCGACTTACAACGAGAAGGAAAACATAGAGAATATAATAAGATACGTGTTTTCCTTGGAAAAAGTTTTTCATATCCTCATTGTGGAGGACAATTCTCCCGACCATACGGCAGACATAGTGAAAAGGCTTATGCCTGAGTTCCCGGACAGATTGTTTATTGAAGAAAGAAAAGGTAAATTGGGTTTGGGAACGGCTTATATACATGGTTTCAAATGGGCTTTGAGGGAAGGCTACGACTATATTTTTGAGATGGACGCCGATTTCTCCCATCCGCCTAAAGATTTGATGCGATTATATGAAGCATGCAGGCATGGAGCGGACATGGCTGTGGGTTCCCGTTATGTGGACGGTAAGATTTCGGTTGTAAATTGGCCCATAGGAAGAGTGATGATGTCCTATTACGCTTCAGCCTATGTGCGTTTCGTAACGGGAATGAAGATAGGCGATGCAACGGCAGGATTTGCATGCTATCGGAGAGAAGTTTTAGAGAAGATAAAACTGGATAAAATCAAGTTTGTAGGCTATGCCTTTCAAATAGAAATGAAATACACGGTTTACAAACTCGGTTTCAAAATAGAGGAAGTGCCTATAATTTTTGCCGACAGAGTGTTGGGTCAAAGCAAAATGAGTATGAAAATATTCAAGGAAGCCTTTTTCGGGGTTTTCTCTTTGAAATTCAGGAATTGGAAAAACTATTAAAGCAAGATAACGCATTTTACGATGAGAAAAAAAGTTACAAGTCTATTGACATTGGTTCTCTTATGTTTGGGAATCACAGCATATGCCCAGCAAGGGCTGATTGACATCAAGAAACTGCAAGACAGGCAGTACTATCCTACTTCTATATATAATTTGAGCTTTATCGGAACGAGCGATAAGTATGCTTATACCAAAACAGGTGGCGAATTATTCGTTTCGGAAGGTAAAACAGAGAAAGAAAGCCTCAAACTATCCGACTTGAACGGAGAACTGTCAAGTTTTGCTGGCATACAATTCGTTTCAAACGATGAGTTCGCTTTTGTAAGTTGGAAGTCGCATGCCATATTCTGCTATAATATGAAAAGCAAACACTTGAAAAAGATATGCGAATTGAAAGAGAATGCCGAAAATTTGGAAGTCGATTTGAAAAACGGCTGTGCTGCATATACAGTTGATGGCAACGTTTGGTATTCATGTCCTGACAAATCACCTGTTCAACTGACCAAAGACGGCGGAAAGGGAATAACATACGGCATGGCGGTGCATAGAAACGAATTCGGCATAGAAAAAGGATTCTTTTTATCGGACAACGGAAAGAAGTTGGCATTTTACAGAATGGACGAAACAATGGTGAAAGAGTATCCGATAGTAAATACCGATGCAAGAGAGGCAGAACCGACGCCTATCCGCTATCCGATGGCAGGAATGAAATCACATGAAGTTACAATCTTCGTTTACGATTCCCAAACCGGCGAAACAGTGGAATTGCAAACAAGAGAAAATAACAGCCTTGAAGAAAGAGAGGCATATCTTACCAATCTGAAATGGAATCCCGAAGGAACGCAACTTTATGTTCAGAAATTAAATCGTAAGCAAAACCATTTGAAGATGAACGCATACGATGTAACAAGCGGAATGTTGAGAAAAACTCTGTTTGAAGAGAAAGCAGCAAAATATGTCGAACCGGAATCTCCCATTTTCTTCCTGCCTAAGCAAAGTAACAACTTTATCTATTTGAGCGAAAGAGATGGTTTTAATCATGCTTACCTTTATGATATCGACGGAAACATGATTGATAGATTGACCTCGGGCGAATGGATGATAAACTCTATAGAGGGTTTCAATGATAAGGGAAGCGAAGTTTATTTTTATGCAACCAAAGATTCTCCATTGGAACAAAACTTATACGCATGCAACTTGAAAAACAAGAAAATCCGCAGATGTACCCCTGAAAAGGGAACTCACCATGTAAGTTTCAACTCTGCCGGTACTTTGTTCTTGGATTCATACAGCAGTTCTACACAAGCAAGACGGGTAGTGCTGTATAACGACAAGGCAAAGGAATTGAAACAACTTCACCAATCGGAAGACCCTTGGGCAAAACTCGATAAACCACAGATAGATGTATTTACGATAAAAGCAAAAGACGGTACGGATTTATATGCCAGAATGATAAAGCCGATGAACTTCGATGTGAACAAAAAATATCCCGTTATAGTATATGTATATGGCGGTCCGCATGCACAACTTATAACAGATACGTGGTTATCAGGTGCAAACAATTTCTTTTTGTTTCTCGCACAGCAGGGATATATCGTTTGGACGGTTGACAGCAGAGGTTCTGCAAACAGAGGGTATGAATTTGAAAGTGCGATATGGCGTAATTGCGGAAGCATAGAAGTAAGCGACCAAATGGACGGGGTTAATTACTTGAAAAGTTTGCCGTATGTAGATGCCGAGCGTATAGGCGTTGACGGTTGGAGCTATGGCGGATTTATGACAATATCATTGAAATTGAAAAATCCGGGCGTTTTCAAAACTGCAACGGCAGGCGGTCCTGTCATAGATTGGAAATGGTATGAGATAATGTACGGTGAAAGATATATGTCCTCCCCTGAAGATAATCCTGAGGGCTATGAAAAAGCATCTTTGTTGAATTATGCAAATCAGTTGGAGGGAAAGTTGCTTGTCATTCACGGGGCGCAAGATCCTACTGTTGTAATGCAACATTCTTTGGAGTTCATCAAGAAATGTATCAAAAACGGTAAGCAGGTGGATTACTTTATCTATCCGGATCATGAGCATAATGTCAGAGGCAAAGACCGTATTCATCTTTACGAAAAGATATACCAATATCATAAAGAGAATTTGTAAGACATAAGAATATATATCCGTTTCAATAAACAGAAGTTTTGACTGAAAAATAAGAAGACATGAAAAAAATATTGCACTTCATAATTTTGACATTATTATCATCCGGTACGTTTTTCGCCCAAAGTACATTGATGCCTGCACCAAGTGAAATGTGGGTTGATGATATTGATGTTTCTCAGGCAACGCTTCGTTGGAACGGAAATGAATATGCTTCTGCTTGGATTGTGGGATACAAAGCATTTCAGCAGGAAGCGTATATGGAAACTACTATCGAAGATACTGTGTTCTATTTGCAAAATCTTGCAAGTGGAACACGCTATCTTTGGACTGTGAAGGCAATAGATATAAACGGAGATACAACGGAAGCAGGTCCTGTCGGCACTTTTGTAACCTCGGGTTTTGACAGCGATTGCCCCATGGTTGAGAATTTAAGTCTTGGAAATATTGACGAAAACGGCATAAACATACAATGGACGGCAAATTCTCAATCCTCCTTATGGGAAGTTGTTGCCGGAGAGATTGGAAGCAATCCGGATAGAGAGGGGTTGAAAATAAGAACTCAAAATTATGAAGCAACGGCAGGAGCCTTGACTCCTTACGAGAGGTATCAGATAGCAGTGCGTTCCGATTGTTCCAATACTGTAAGCGATTGGAGGTATATTTATACGAAGTATTTACCCTATGGAGTTTCACAACTGCCTGTACAAACGGATTTCGAGAATGAGCAAGATTATATGAATATCGGTTTTGTCAATTCCGGCAGTAATGCTTGGGAAATAGGTTCTGCTACAAATGCGAGCGGCTCCGGCAGTAATGCCCTTTACATTTCCAATGATAACGGATTGACAAATGCCTGCGACCCTGCGGTTGCTGCCATAAGCTATGCATATATAGATTTTGAAATCCCTGAATATGCAGTCAGTTTTTATATAGATTTTAAGTATAAAACTCCTGCTCCTTTGCAAGGAGCAGCGTTGAGGGTTTATCTTTTAAGTCCCGGAAGTGCATTGAACATAGACGGACTTCCTTCTGCAAATGACCAAGTAGGTGAAAGTGTCTATTCGGGAGGCGATAACGTATGGCAAAATGTACATATAGAATTACCGCAATACCATATCGGTTCCACCAAAAGGATTGTTTTTGCATGGGAGAATGCGAATAATGCAGCAACAAGCGGTGCTGTCGCAATAGATGACATTTATCTTACGGCTCGTTATTGTGCCACTCCATCCGGTTTGACCATTGCAAACGTTTCTTTTAATTCGGCTGTTCCGACTTGGGAGGTTAGAGATAATCAGACCACCTTTAATATGGAGTATAAGCAGACGGAAAGTTCGGAATGGACATTATTGGAAGGAGTAAGCCCCAATACTCTTTTGGAAAATTTGCAAAGTGCGACACAATACACTTTCAGAGTGCAGGCGGATTGTACAGATGAACAAAGTTTTTGGTCGGATACAGCTGTGTTCTCCACTAATGTTGCAATTCTGCCGCCAACAGATATACGAATCAGTTCTTTCAATGAAAATTCTGCTGATATTACTTGGTCTGTAACACCTAATGCAATAGCATGGTTGGTCGATATAACCAATGGTAATACTCTTACTTCAAACCAATTCGAGACTTCATATAATGAATTGCAACTTACAAATCTTGCAGCAAACACTGCATATTCCATAAGAGTGAGAGCTGTTTCTTCCGATAATGATACGAGTTTGTATTCTTCGGTCGTTCATTTACATACTCTTTGCAATCCTATTGAGCAATTCCCTTATTGTTGCGAGGATACGATAAAATTCAAATCCGATGAAGGCTTTTGTATGTTTCAAGACTGTTGGCGGATAAAGCAAGATACCCTTTGCAGTCCGATGTTTAATCTTTCTGCGAGTGCAAACCCCGTTCTTATCTTCGATTTGGAATCTGAAACGGGAGAAACGCCCTTATTGTTGATTTCTGATAGAGGTGAAAATTTCAGAATATTGCATTCAATAACTCCGGGCAGGAATATAATCCGACTAAATGAGATTATGAATGAAGAAAGAGTCGTTTTCGCATTTCAATCTTATTTATCCGAAGACAGGATATATGAGTACAAAATAACAGGTTTTACTATAAAGGACAGTTGTTTTGCTCCCGATAATCTGACGGTAAATAATATCAACTCAAATTCGGCAGTGGTGGAATGGAATGCTTATGAAAATAATACATCCTTTGATTTGACTGTTGTGAATATAGCGAATGAGGATACTGTTCATGTCAATGGGGTAAGCAGTCCTTATGTTTTGAGAGGATTAATTCCTGATATGGAATATGTAATCTTACTGAAAGCAGATTGCGGAAATGTTTCGGCAGAGAATAATACTCTTATCAATTTCAGAACTGTAGGAGATGTTTCGGCTTGTTCTGTGCCTACAAATTTTATCTGTCAACATTATCAAACCAAAGGTAATGAGACGATAATCTGTACATGGGACGAGGTGGAGGATAAGCCTTACATGCGATGGGAAATAAACTACAAAGAAGCTCTTGCGGTCAATTTTGCTTCCGAAGAGATAAATCTTTATCCTCGATTTACGTTGCGAAATCTTGAGCCGGGAAGTCGTTGGGAGTTCAAACTGAGAGCAATTTGTGCAGTGGGAGACACATCTGCTTGGACGCCGATACAAACGGTTATTATTGGAGAACAAGGCTTAAATCCTGTCTCTTATGGGAATACATCTTTGAAAATCTACCCTAATCCGGCAAATAAAGTCTTGCATGTGGAAACCGATGAAACTGAAATAAAAGATGTACAACTTATAGATGCAAACGGAAGGGTTTTGAAGGTGTGGGAAAGTTTGCCGACAGAGATAGATGTAAGTCGTTATCCTAACGGAATATACTATCTCAATGTCAGCATAAACGGAACGCGTTTGTCGAAAAAAATAAGTCTGCAATAAAATGCTATGATGGCAAATATCGCTTACGATATTAAACATAACATTATTTGAATTGTTGGCAAGAGTTATGCTGTTTCGTTTTTTCTTTGTACATTTGCAAATTGGAATAGATTTTATTTTGCAACAAAATGAATTTGGTGGAGTTAAGTCAATGTGTTGAGCAGGAGTTTACCTTGTTTGATAATAAATTTTCGGCTTGTTTGCCTAATGGAGATGATACTCTCGGCAGATTATCGGATTATGCGTTGTGCCAAAAGGGCAAAAGGTTGAGACCGCTTGTAAGTTTTTTGGTTGCAAAAACATGCGGAGGAGCAAGCGAAGCTACATATCGAGCAGCTGTGATTTTAGAATTGTTGCATACGGCATCTCTTGTGCATGATGATGTATTGGATGAAAGCAAACTGCGACGCGGAAAGCGTACCATCAATGATATTTGGGATAACAAAACAGCAATTCTCTTTGGAGATTACATTTATGGGGTTTGTCTGCATCTTATAGAGACGAAAGAAGATTTTGAACTTTTGGATATTTATTCCAAAATTGCGAGAGAGTTGCCGCAAGGAGAGCTTCTGCAAAAAGATGTTACCGATTCCATGAATTGCAATGAAGAGACATATTTCAACATAATAGATGGAAAAACAGCGTCTCTTTTTGGAGCATCTGCATACGTGGGAGCGAAAACAGCCAAAGGGTCAAAAGATTATTCAAAAGAGGCGGAGCAGTTCGGTCGAATGCTTGGTAGGGCATTTCAAATAAGAGATGATATTTTGGATTTGACTCTTGAAACCGATAGTGGCAAAGGACATGGCAATGATATAAAGGAGAAGAAAATCACTTTGCCGATTATCTTTTTACTAAAAGAACTCGGACAGGAAGAGAAGAGTCGTTTGCTTGAATTTATTGCTGGTGATGATAAGACCGATGACGATATTGCTCGACTCCTTAAAAGCATACAAAACACGGATTGCCTGAATAAGGCAGAGCAACAGGTGATACGTTACAGTCAAATGGCAAAACAACATTTGCAAACTTTGCCTGAAAATGATTACAGAAAGAAATTGGAGGATTTGACGGACTATCTTGTCCTCCGTAATCTATAAATAAAAGGAAGAAGAAATGAAACGTTCGATTTTAACATGTATTTGTTTGACGATATTCGCAATTTGCGGATATGCACAACAGACTTTGCCGGCTGTCGATGTGAAAACATTGGACGGAAAGACAATTAACACAAAGAATTTCCACAATGACGGCAAGCCTTTTGCCATCTGTTTTTGGGCAACGTGGTGTAAGCCTTGCTTAATGGAACTTAATACATTTGCAGAGAACTATGAGCAATGGCAAAGCGAGACGGGAATGAAAATATATGCCGTTTCTATTGATGATAGCAGAACAAGTTCAAAAGTTTTGCCTCTTGCCAATAGTTCGGAATGGGAATTTGAAGTCGTTCTTGACATAAACAGCGAATTTAAGAGGGCATTGGGTGTAAATAATCCACCTCATAGCTTTGTTGTGAACGGTAAAGGTGAAATAGTTTGGCAACACGTCGGCTTTACTCCGGGCGATGAACAACATCTGATAGAGGAAATTCAAAAGGCATTGAAGAATTGACAAAGCAGTTTCTTATGAAAAAAACAGCACTACTGCTATTGCTTATTTGCTTCTCAATATGCACACAGGCACAAAGCATTTTGGGTGGTAAAGTGAGTGGTAATTTCCAAATCGATATGCAGATGTCGAAAGAAGATTCTGTCATCGGCTCAGAGAAAGTGAGGGAAAAGTTTTTGAGTAATGCTTTTGCAAATATCAATTACAATGCTGGTGATTTCTCTGCCGGCTTTCGTTTCGAATCATATTTGAATCCTATACTCGGTTTCGATAATCAATACAAAGGCTCGGGTATTCCGTATCGTTGGGCATCCTATAAAAAAGATTATTTGGAAGTAACAGTCGGAAATTACTACGAGCAATTCGGCAATGGTTTGGTTTTTCGTGCGTACGAGGAGAGAAACCTCGGCTTGGACAATGCAATGGATGGTTTAAGAATAGTTGCAAAACCTCTTTCCGGCTTGACCATTAAAGGCATCATCGGTAAGCAACGTTATTATTGGGAAGACATCTGGAAAACCGACAATGGATTGGTCAGAGGCTTGGATGCAGAAATCAGCCTTAACGAATTATTTCCTGCATTGAGGGAAAAGCCGACACGTCTTAATATTGGAGGAAGTTTCGTTTCCGTTTATGAAAAATCGGAAGCCAGATTCGTTAAGTTTGGAGACACATTGTACAGAATGGAAATACCCGAAAACATTGGAGCAGCTGCATTCCGTTTAGACCTTTCACACAAGGCATTTTCTCTTTCTGCCGAATACGCACGCAAAGGACAAGACCCGAATGCCGTGAACAACTATATTTATCGCAAAGGTGAAGCCTTCTTGCTCAAAACCGCCTATTCGATAAAAGGATTTGCCATTTCTTTGGAAGCAAAACGAATAGACAATATGAGTTTCAAGTCCAAGCGTGCAGAAGTAGGCAATATGCTGAATATAAACTACCTTCCTGCCATAACGCGTCAGCATTCCTATTCTCTTATGGCAATGTATCCATACGCCACACAGGTGAATGGTGAAATGGGATTGCAGTTTGATGTGATGTATAAGGTAAAAAAGAACACCTTTCTGGGCGGAAAATATGGTACAAATTTGAAGTTGAACTATTCGCGTGTTCATTCCATAAAACAGAATCCTGTAGATGGTTATGATTTGAACCAAAGCGGAACAGAAGGCTATACTTCCTCTTTCTTCAAACTCGGAGATGATTTATACTTTGAAGAGATAAATTTTGAAATCAACAAAAAACTGAGTCGCGACTTTAAGTTGAACCTAATGTATTCCTATCAGAGTTTTAACCCTATTGCATTCGGACACCCCGAAGACAAAAACATATATGCCAATATATTCGTTGTTGATGGTACATACAAGATAAATCGAAATCATTCTTTGAGAGGCGAGGTTCAATGGTTACTTTGCGAGCAGAATTACGGAGAATGGGCAAAAGGAGATTGGTTGCAACTCACCGCAGAGTACAATTTCGCAGGTAAATGGTTTCTTGCAATAGGCGATCAATGGAATTACGGCAATGAGAACGAAGAAAAAGTTCACTATTACAATGTATCTCTCGGTTCAACCTACAAAACCACACGAGTGGCATTGAGTTATGGTAAACAACGCAGCGGTATTATGTGTATAGGAGGCGTATGTAGAGAAGTGCCTGCCTCAAATGGTTTGTTTGTAACAATAAGCAGCAGTTTTTAATCATGAAAGCACAGAAAATAAAACATATATTATTCTTATTAGTGAGCTTACCTGTTCTTTTGCAATCCTGTGATGATTTCACAGAAGAAGAGAGACTGACCCCCTTACGTGGGGAGACGACGGATAAAGCCCCTATAAGCAAAATACAAAATGAGCAAGTCCTGTTGTTGGAAGATTTCACAGGTTGGAATTGTCCGAATTGTCCTGAAGGAACAGAGATATTGAAATCTTTGAAGCAGACTTACGGTGATAAAATCGTGATTAGCGCAATTCATCAGGGATCTTTTGCAAAACCCAAAGAAGAAAATGAACATCTTGACCTGCGCACAGAATATGGAGAAGAGTTAGGGAAGTTTTTTAATATCAGAAGTTGGCCTACATTGGTGATTAATCGCGATGTAATACCGTCCGGAAGAGGAGACTGGGCGAATAAAGTCGCAGAATACTTTGCCTCCACACCTCACCTTTTGAACCTCTCACTCGGAGCAAAGCAAACAGGAGATAATATTGTCGTTTCAGTACGTGCAGAAGCCGTGGAAAATATATCCGATAATTTGATAATCACCCTATACATTACAGAGAGCGATATAAAAGGCAAACAAAACGACAAAGGAACAATATTGGAAAATTATTTATTCCAACATGTTTTGCGTAATAACCCGCTTGTCGGACTGCCTCTGACAATAAAAGAAATGAAGCAAGGAGAAAAAGTCGATAAATCCTATCTCCTTACAACAAACGGATTAAACCCTGAGCATTGCAGTATTGTCGTAATGGTTGCAAAGGCTTCCGATGGGAAAGCAATACAGACAAATGAGATTGAAATAAAGTAATATAGTACAAATAAAAAGATAAAGCATGATGAAAAACATTTACACTATTCTGTTGGCGTTCTTGCCGATAATCGGTCTTAACGCCCAAACAATCAAAGTAACCTTTGAGAACGAGGAAATTGCAAACGGAGATACCGTAAAGGTAGAGACGACAGCAGGAGAGGAAGTCAAGAGTTATTTTTTCCTTACCAATATGACTGCTGCACCTATTGAAGCACGTTCTCTTTATTCTAAACTTCAAACCAATGAAGAAGATGAAATTCTTATGTGTTTTGGAGACTGCACAGCAGATAGCATTTCATCTTTTGTGTCTTTAACTCCGGGTGAAGAGTATAGGAATTTCGACATAGCCTATACGCCTGCAAGCGATAACCCTGCCTTGATAAAGGTATCATTACAAAAGAAAAACGGAGAGGACGCAGAGACTATGATTTCTTTCTTCGTAAAGTATCATAATCCGGATGTCTCCTTGCCTACGCAAAGCAAGAACCAAGCTCTTGGCGTTGATGTGTATCCTAACCCGATGGCGAACACTGCGGTTGTGAACTATTATATTCCGTCCAAATATACTAATCCGCAAATGGTCATTCGTAATATGGTTGGCAAAACCTTGAAGACCTACAGCTTGAAAAGCGGCGTGCAAACCAAGTTGAACATAAGTTCTTCCTCTCTTTCAAACGGAGTATATTTCTATTCCATAATATCTGACGGACAAACACTGACAACGAAAAAGCTTGTGATCCGAAAATAACATAGTTTCATAGCATCTTACTATCAAAAAATCTCTGCATAAACCGCAGAGATTTTTCTTTTTGTATCAACCGGTAAAGCAAAGCATCATTTCACAAAACCGAAACGCCGAAAGAATTTCTTAGAACGGCGGTTTGTTTTTCCGAAACGGCGGTTGGGTAATTTTCTTTGTTGCAGGGGGTTATAGCGATGATGGATTGGTGAATTTATAAAATACTCTGATTTGGGTATTGCAGGGTGTAAGAGGTGGTTGTACCTTTGCAGTGTGAAGATTTTGTAAGTCGTTTCTAATTTTAATTGTTCTTTCAAATTGCAAAGCGAGACGTGGTTAGGGTTTTAAGCGTCTCGCTTTCTCTTTTGTGTTACTGTATCAGCGGGATTTGCTGTTTATTTTCAGTTGTTGCAATTCTGCTTTTTGCTCGAGGCTTACACGGAAACTCTCTCTTGCTTTCTGTATCGCTTTATTGTGTGTCCATGTGTCAAGACGTCTTTGTCTTATTATCGGGAGCGTATCTGCATATTGTTTTGCCAAAGCTGTTGCAAAATACCATGCCTGTGCCATTTTGATATAGTATTCCTCGCTTCGGATTGCAGCAATCATGTCAAGGTATTCCGACTTAAATGTGTTTTCTTCCAAGTAATACCGCATCAACATGACTATTCCGTATCGCTTTGTATAGGTATGCTCGGAGGCAATCCATGTTTTGATATGCTCAATCAATGAGGGCAAATGCTTTTTGAGGCATTTTGGATTAAAACAATCGCATGTTGCCCAATTATTTATATATGGAAGAAATTCATTCAGGGCTTGTATGCACTCTTCGTAATCTTTTACCTGCTCCAAGAGGAAAGCGTGCAGATTGTTTTCCTCAAAATATTTGTGAGGAAGCTGTTTTATGAACTGCCTTGCAAGTGGGCTGCCGTTAATCTGTTTTGCGTACTGTCTCAATGCCGGCGTACGTATTCCGATTACACTTTCAGCGGCAATGGAAGGCATAAGTTTTGATGAAAATTCCCTGTACTCTTTGTCCTGTAAGGCAAACAAATCGTCTTGTAGCATCTTTGTCGGTTTGACTTATCTGTATCTGAGCTTGTTTTCAAAATCCGATAACGGTATATCAAAAGTCGGAAATCCGCTGCTGTAAGGGGCTATTTCGTATGGAGGGAAGAAAATATGCAAATGACTGTCATCAACATAGAATCCTGTCTCGGAATTTATTCCTTTGAAGTCTTCCGGAAAAAATTCTTCGGAATGTTCTGCTATTTTCTTTTTTATGAAAGCATTTATCGGTTTTTTATAGTCGTAAGCTGCAACAAAGAAATCGTCCAAGGATATTTTCTTACCTGTTTTAAGGTCTATATTGTACGCTTCCCTGCTCGGCATGCCGTGTGCTCCCCCAAGGTAGATATAAGTCTCCATATAAAGACTGAGTAATTTGCTATCCTCTCTCCAAATCTTATAATCCGCATTGGCTTCCGCCTTGAAATCCGGGTTAAGCTGCTTCATCTCTTTGCATAAGTCGGCAGAACGGGCTTCGTCTCTCAAATCGTTTATCGTTTTTACTATTTCGCGATTGAGAAAAACGTATTTTGAGCCGGAAAATTGAGGATACTTCATCTTCAAATTGCAACATGCGTCGGAGAAATCGTACGTCTTCGCACTCACTATGCTCTTTGATTTGTTCTTCTCGGATGAAGAGTCGAGCGTTTCGCACTTCGATTGTCCTTTTCCTTCATTTGCTTTGTTTTTGGAACCGCAACTAATCATCATGACAACGAGAAGAATAAGCGGAATGTAACATCTCGGTTTTGAAATCATGGTCTGTGTTTTTTATGGTTATATAAACAGAACGTATCTCCAAGGCTTATTGTTTTGTATTCAAGCGAAGTTTCTGCAAATTCGACAAATAGAAATGCAGTGATGACAAAAGAAAAAGCGGTCTCAACGAATGAGAACCGCAAAAATACAAGACATTTTCTTCTTTCTTTATTCGGCAGGAATAGGAGTGTAAACCCTCGCAGCAAGTTCCTTATCGATTTGATACAAACCGTATCCGTTGTCGCCGATAAGCCTCAATGTGTCTATAAGTTGCTGAGCATTGCTCTCCTCTTCAACTTGCTCATCAATGAACCACTTCAACATGGACTGCGTTGCGTAATCCTCTTCTTTGGAAGCCAATGTGAACAATCCGTTAATCATAGAGGTAACTTTCTTTTCATGTTCCAATGTTTGCTCAAAGGCAACCAAAGGACTTTTCCACTCTGTTTCTACTTTGTCAATGGGTTTCAAGCAAACCTTTCCGCCTCTCTCCACTACGTAGTTGAAGAACTTTATGGCGTGATCCTGCTCTTCTTTGAACTGAATGAAGAACCAGTTTGCAAAACCCGGCAATCCCTTTTTTGACATGTCGGCAGACATAGATAAATAAAGGTATGCCGACCAAAATTCCGCATTGATTTGGGCATTCAATGCCTCTTCCAATTTCTTGTTTAGCATATACGTTTGTTTTTATGTTCGTTTCATCTCTCTGTCTTGCTGTACCGCAGCCGCAAAACAAGAGATACAATTTGTTTATTCAACAACTGAATCCATCATTTGTTTAACGAGTATCTCAGAATTAAATTGTGGTTTTTGTACCTTTGCAAATCCAAACTTCAATAGAAGATGACAGAATACGAAGAAACAATAAAATATTTGTTTGGTTTGCTTCCGATGTTTCAAAGAGTGGGAGCAGCTGCATATAAAGCCGATATACATAATACGGTCGAGCTTTTGAAAGCTTTGGGAAACCCGGAGAAGAAATTCCGCTCCATACATGTTGCAGGGACAAACGGCAAAGGTTCCTCCTCTCATATAATCGCTTCCGTATTAAGGGAGAAAGGATTAAAAGTCGGCTTACATACATCTCCTCATTTGAGGGATTTTCGCGAGAGAATAAAGGTTGACAACCGTATGTGTCCGGAAGAATTTGTTGTTTCTTTCGTAAAGCAACACAAAAAGCTGATAGAGAAAATTCAACCCTCCTTTTTTGAACTTGCGGTTGCGATGGCATTTGTATATTTCGCAGAAAGCAAAGTTGATATTGCGGTTGTGGAAGTGGGAATGGGCGGAAGATTGGATTCAACCAATGTCATAACTCCTTTGGTCAGTCTTATAACCAACATAAGCCTCGATCATACTCAATTTCTCGGCAATACATTGGAAGCAATAGCCGGTGAAAAAGCGGGGATTATCAAATCCGAAATTCCTGTTGTGATTTCACAAACACAAAATGAGACTGAAGCGGTATTCAAATCAAAAGCGGCAGGATGCAACAGCCCTATTGTTTTTGCGGATCAATATTTGGAAGTTCGTAATTCAGTCGAGGAAGCCGATGGTTTGCGAATGGATATTATTCAAAGAGAGAATAAGCCAAGATTCAAAGGACTTCTCTCGCCTTTGGCAGGGGATTATCAGAGGCGAAATATATTGGGGGTTATTGCACTTATCGATATGCTGAACGAGAAGTACGGTTTCGGTATAGATGATGAGACTTTGAAAAACGGAATAGAGAAATTGAATGAGAATTTTCCGATTCTCGGCAGATGGCAGTGCTTATGCCGTAAGCCGATGACTATATGCGACACGGGACACAACGAAGACGGTTTGCGTTTCGTCATTTCCCAACTGTCGAGACAGTCATACGAGACTTTACGCTTTGTTTTGGGAATGGTGAATGACAAAGATGTAGATAAGGTTCTTTCAATGCTGGATAGGAAAGCTGTCTATTATCTTTGCAAAGCTGACATTCCTCGCGGTATGATGGTGGAGGAACTTGCCGAAAAGGCAAAAAACGCCGGTTTGACTTACAAAAAATGCAATTCCGTGCGGGAAGCACTTGCCCAAGCTCAAAAAGATGCAGGTGAAAGGGACTTGGTATTTGTCGGAGGTTCGACTTATACGGTTGCAGAGGTGATATAGAAAGCGGAAACGCTATAAGAAAAGAAAAAGACAAGCCCTTATTTCAAGGGTTTGTCTTTTTCTTTAATCACATATATGTCTTCATTCTCCCGTTTCATCATATACTTTTCTCTGCCGAACCTTTCCGCTGCTTCCATGCTCTTTTCAAGTTCGGAAAAACGAATGCTGTCGGAGCGGATTTCATCTTCAAGAAATTGTTTGCGGTCTTCCAGCTCTTTGAGTTGCTTGTTTACTTTGAGATAATACAGAAAGCTGTTTCTCGGAGTAAACAATACCACAAGAACAAATACTTCCACTGCAATAAGGTACTTGTTCTTTATTATCTTGAACAGTCTGCTTTGTTTGAATTCGGATAAAGTCATATTCTATATTATTTCCCGTTCATGTAAATCGACCAAGCTTTCACCGCCTGTAAGCCAATAGGTGTTCAATCCCACTTTCGCCGCCCCTTCAAGGTGTTGTTTGCTGTCGTCTATGAATAAGGTTTCATCGGCTTTTATTCCTGCTGCATTCAAAACATATTTGAAACTCTCAGGGTGAGGTTTGCGGTGATGTATTTCATTGGAAAAAAATGCTTTTTCAAAGGTATGAGTGAATAAATCGAAGCCCAACTGCCGTTCAAACTCCTTTTTTAAGAACTCTATGTGCAGTACATTGGTATTGGAGAAAAGAAACAGTCTGTATTTCGACTTCAAGACTTCAAGCAAACGGATAACATCTTTCGGAATGTCCAAAATCATGGAAAACCAAGCCGTATCTATTTGTTCGTCCGTCAAATCTTTTTTCAGCAAAGCCCGAACGCCCTCTCTGAATTCCGCAGGAGTGCATTTGCCTTCCTCGAATCGGTCTATTATCTCCACTTGTGCCGCCTGTGTATAGACTTTATCGAAATCCTTTATGCCGTAAGCCTTGAAGGACTCTATGACTTTTTGGTAGCTTACGTTGAGTATGACGCCACCCATGTCCAATAATAAATTCTTTATCATTCTTTCTCCTCTTTTCTATAATGATTCCAACCTTGGGCTTTCAAAGCTATTGTGGTGTTTTGAGGGGTTACTAAATTACAACCCAAAGATTTGTCTGTTATATGGCCTATTATATGAATGTTTTCTTCGTCTTTGACTTTGTCGTAATACTTTTGGTTTAATGTAAAGAGTAATTCGTAATCCTCTCCGCCGTTCAAAGCCCCCGTATCTGCCAATATTTTGAACTCTTCATAGACTTTGGACGTCCTTTGGTCGATTGGGATTTTGTTCAAATACAATTCGCAACCGACATCCGAATGTTTGCAAATATGTAACATCTCTGAGGCCAAACCATCTGATATATCTATCATTGAACTTGGCACAATACCTTCCTTTTCAAAGAATTCAATCGTCCTTTTGCCCGCTTCGGGTTTCAGTTGTCTTTGAAGAACATATTCATAATCCTTTAACTCGGGTTGCATATCGGGATTGACCAACCATGCCGCCTTTTCCCTTTGCAGCACCAACAGACCTGCGTATGCCGCTCCCAAATCGCCGCTTACGCAAACCAAATCATGTAATTCGGCTCCCTTTCTCTTCACCACCTTATTCTTTTCAGCTTCACCCAATACAGTAATCGAAAGAAACATTCCGCTTGTGCTGCTTGTAGTATCCCCTCCTACAATATCGACACCATATCTCTCGCAAGCCAGATGAATACCTGCATAAAGTTCTTCCAAAGCCTCCACGGAAAAACGGTTGCTTACCGCTAATGTAATGGTGATTTGCTTAGGGCGTGCATTCATTGCATAAATATCAGAGAAGTTTACTACGCATGCTTTATAGCCCAAATGTTTCAGAGGTGTGTATGTCATGTCGAAATGCACACCTTCAACCAAAGCATCTGTGGAAACCAATATCACCTTGCCGCCATAATCCAAACAAGCCGCATCATCACCCACAGAAAGCAAAGTACTTGTATTTCTTATCTCATTACATTGCGGGAAATTCAGTCTCTCAATCAAACCGAACTCACCCAAATCTTCCAATTCCGTTCTTTTATCCATCTGTCAACAAAAACATTTGAAATGCAAAGGTACAAATAAATACTGCAAATCCGAACAGTATTCGCAAATGCCCCTGAGACAATATGCCGAGAGTTGTCTGCAAACTGTCCTCCGCATAAGAAATAAACACTTCCCCAAAGCTGAAAATCGAAAGGCCGAAAGAAAAAATTAAAACGGCGAAAGAATTTTGCCAAAGGCCGATTCAATATCGACGAATCGGCCTTTGGTTGTACCGCTGCTATCAAAGGGCATAAAGAAAAGAGGTTCAATAGCAACAAATTTGTATTGAACCTCCTTTTTATTGTGATTTGTCGGAATGAAATCAATATGCCTTGGCAAATATGACCCTTCTGTGAGAAGGCTTTCCGCTATATATACATTTGCCTTCCTCCTCCGGAGAGTCGAAAGGTATGCAACGTATGGTTGCTTTGGTCAATTCTTTGATTTTTTCTTCCGTTTCAGGCGTTCCGTCCCAGTGTGCAGAGATGAAACCTCCTTTTGTTTCCAAGATTTCTTTGAATTCCTCCCAAGTATCGGCTTTTCGAGTATTTTCTATTCGGAATTTCAAGGCTCTGTCATAAAGGTTCTTTTGAATGTCTTCAAGTCTTTGCTCTATGACCTCCGCAATTCTTCCCACCTCTATGAGTTCCTTCTCCATGGTATCCCGTCTTGCCAACTCGCATTTGCCTTCCGCCAAATCTCTTGCTCCCATGGTTATCCGGATTGGCACGCCTTTGAATTCATATTCGTGAAATTTCCAACCGGGTTTGTATTCTCTGCGGTCGTCATACTTGAAACTGATACCCTTTTCGGAAAGGGCTTTTTGAATTTTGGCAACTTCTTGGTTTATTTGGTCGAATTGTTCCTCCGTTTTGAAGATTGGAATGATTGCAACTTGTATAGGAGCGAGTGCCGGCGGCAATACTAATCCGTCATCGTCCGAATGCGTCATTATCAATGCTCCCATAAGTCTTGTGGATACTCCCCATGAGGTTGCCCATACATATTCCAATTTGTTTTCCTTTGAAAGAAATTTCACATCGAAGGCTTTTGCGAAATTTTGTCCCAAGAAATGAGAAGTGCCTGCCTGCAATGCTTTGCCGTCCTGCATCATTGCTTCTATGCAATAGGTGTCCACAGCTCCTGCAAAACGTTCGTTAGGCGATTTAACACCGCGAACAACCGGTACAGCCATGAATTTTTCCGCAAAATCGGCATAAACGTCCAACATTTTTCTTGCTTCCGCTTCTGCTTCTTCGCTTGTGGCATGAGCAGTGTGTCCTTCCTGCCATAGGAACTCCGCAGTTCTCAAAAACATACGCGTTCTCATTTCCCATCGCACCACATTAGCCCATTGGTTACACAGTATAGGTAAATCCCTATATGATTTTATCCATCTTTTATAGGTATCCCATATAATGGTTTCAGATGTCGGCCTCACTATAAGCTCTTCCTCCAATCTTGCTTCGGGATCGGGTTCAAGCCCTGCCGAACCATCTCTTTTAGGTTTCAATCTGTGGTGAGTTACAACGGCACATTCCTTGGCGAAACCTTCGACATGTTCCGCTTCTTTCTCGAAGAACGACTTAGGAATGAATAAAGGGAAGTACGCATTTTGATGTCCCGTCTCTTTGAACATCTTATCTAAGGTCGCTTGCATTTTTTCCCAAATTGCATAGCCGTAAGGCTTTATCACCATGCAACCTCTGACAGATGAATTCTCTGCCAAATCCGCTCTAACAACCAACTCATTATACCATTCCGAATAATTTTCCGAGCGTTGTACAAAATCTTTTGCCATATTGATTAAACTTTTTGTCTGTTTATGGGGTCATACTACTTGCCAAAAGGAGAAAAATCAGTATTTTTGCCCTTGAAAATAGTGGTGCAAAAGTACGAAAATATTTTTTGAAACAATCCAACAAAGGAGGGCTATTATGAGAATCAGAACTTTAATAAGAAGAAGTGCAATCATCGCGGCAAGTTCCGCTCTTGCAGGAATAATCTTTTCAAGTTGCAATGCTTCTTTGCTTTCAGTGAGTTATGATGATGTGTATTCGGATTCCGACGAGGAAGAATACCTGCAACCTGAACCGGTAAAAAGGGAAAAAAGTTTGGCTTACCAAGACCCTGCTTACACAAAGAAGACAGAGGCGTATCGTGAAGCCATTAAAACAGAAGCAATGGCTGCCGAACAATCCGAAACCGATAATTCACAAAAGGCTTCAACGGAAGAGTATTCGCAATTCGATGAAGACGATTATTATGACTATGCTTACAGTGCCAGAATCCGCAGATTTTACGGACCGGTGATATATTCGGATTATTATGCGGACTATTATACCAATATGTACTGGTACACGCATGACCCGCTTTATTGGGGAACATCGATATATTTGGGATACAGTTGGTGGTATCCTTCATTCTATGCACGTTGGAGCAATCCTTTTTATTGGTCTTGGTACAATCCTTACTATTATTCCTATTGGTACGGACCACATCACCATCATCATCATTGGACTTGTTGCCATCACTATCATGATGTTTGCTATTATAACTCTCATGACCGAAACTCCAATCTTTATAGAAGCATGTCCACGGGAACGAATTACATACAAAGAAACAACGGTGGCATTTCAAGAGCCGGCTATGTGGAAAGCAATAAATTGGCAAGAGGTCTGAATGCATCCTCTTCGTCAATAAGCAAGACAAACGGTATAATTCGCAGAGGAACTCTTGGTTCTACGGGGGCTAATACCATATCCAAACCGACTATAAGCCGTTCAAACAACACCGCAACCGATCTCGGCACATTGAACAAGCCTTCGCGTTTGACAAAAGGAACATCTGTCGGAACAATCGGCAGGAATACCGCTTCAAAACCTAATGCCTCTTCTTCAAAAGCAGGAATTACCGGACGCAAAGCAGGAACTTATACCCCGCCGACAACAGCTCGTCATACCACTCCTTCATCTGCAACAATAAACCGAAATATTAACCGTTCACGAAATACTTCCAAATCTTTCAGAGGCAATTCGGAGCGTTCAACAAACAGGAATATTTCACAACCGGCAAGAAGCAAGCGAACAATATCCACACCGTCAAGAAACACAAGCGGCAGCAGAAGCATAAGCAGTCCTTCTCGTTCGTCATCTCGTTCGATGGGCTCTTACGGCAGCGGAAGTAAATCTTCATCTCGCTCCACGGGCTCTTTCGGAGGTGGCAGCAGGTCGATAAGACGATAAAACAAAATAGAGAACAGCAAAAACATCTGAATAATGAAAAAGATATTTTTATTCGTAATGGGAATATGTGCATTTATCGGAATGAAAGCACAACTCTCACCCGATTATCCGTTATATTTCAGTCAATACGGGATAAACGGAACAGCCAATTACATAAGTCGTGCAGGTGCAATAGGTGCAGCGGGAGGCGATATAATGTCCTCGCATTACAATCCTGCCGGATTGGGACTTTACAAGAAAAGTGAAATCAGTTTTTCCTCGGGAATAAACTTCAATTTCAACGATAGCGATATTGAAGGCATTTCAACAAATGACAATCGTACAAGTTTCAATTACGGAAACTTCGGTATGGTCGGTGCAATCAAGACCGGTTCAAAGGGATTGAAATACATGCAATTCTCTTTCGGAGTGAATAAATTGCGGAATTTCAGCAACAGAATGAAGATGGTAAGAGAAAATGTTCCCTCTTCATTCGTGAATGATGTCGTAATGGATGCGATAGTTGACAATAACGATGCGGAGAATGACTTTATCAGAGCCGGCGTTGTGGATTTGGATTCAAACGGTTTCATAAGTTCGATTTACGAAAGCGGCACTTTCGGTCAGATAAAGTCCATCAAAGAGACAGGCTACTTGACAGAAATGTCCTTTTCATTCAGTGGGAATATAGATGACAGGGTTTACTTCGGAGCAACCATGGGAGTACCTATCGGATATTACAAAAGCACAAGCATGTTTGCCGAAACGAGATTCGACGCTGCGGGAAATAATAACGGATATTACACCTATAACGAAGTACAAGAACTTTCCGTAACAGGAATAAATTTGAAATTGGGAGCCATATTCAAACCTTTGGACTTCCTACGAATAGGAGCGGCTATTCATACACCTACGTATTATTACGTACAGGACGATTACTGTTCGGAAGTTGCTTATAACAAACGTTCAGGAAGCGTAGCTCCGACTTTGGAATACGATATACAAACACCGTTCCGCTTCTTGGGAAACATAGCATTGGTATTTGGAAATAACAAATCCCCGATAGCCGGAACCATAAGTGCAGATTATGAATATGCAGATTACTCATCAATGAAATATCGCATTGATGACGACATCATGTATGAGACAAGAATCAATCAACAGATAGAAAACCTATACAGAGCCGCACATACATTCCGTTTAGGCGGAGAATTGAAACTCGGAATGATAGCCTTGAGAGCGGGATATGCTTACATGGGTAATCCTTATCAAGAACCTAATGATGCAGCCATTAACTGCATAAGCGGAGGAATAGGATACAAAACCAAGGATTATTCGTTTGATTTTGCCTACTCCAACATTTCGGGAGACAGATACTATCAATTCTATGATAAATCGATAGCAAAAATCGCAAGAACCAATCATTTGGTGCAAGCAACTTTCACAGTAAGATTCTAAAAGAACCGATGACCGATTGTTCTTATCTGCTAAACTAATAAATCTGTGTGCAGCAACGATTAAGCAGCAAGAAAAAGCAATTTGAACAGATAAGAAGGCAGATACAACAATATTATCCGTAAAAAGAAAGAGGCACAGATGTTGCATCTGTGCCTCTTTCTTTTCTCTTTAATAACGATTTTCTACAACTTGATTTCTTCTCCTGCTGCATTGAGAAAAACGTATTCCACAATGCCTATATCGGGGGAAGTCTTTACTTTTAATTTGATACCGTATCGCTTTGCCCATTGTTTTCTCTGGTTCTTGAAAATCCCTTTGTTTATGTATGAGGTAACGAAAGGGTGAGCCAAGAGGGTGAGCTGTTTTTCGTTCTGCTCTTGTGCAAGATACTTTATGTCGCTTTCTATTTCGTTTATAATGGAAAGAGAGGATTGTATTTTGCCGCTTCCCTTGCAGACAGGGCATACTTCCGAGAGATCGACACATATCGCCGGTCTTACTCTCTGTCTCGTTATTTGCATGAGGCAGAATTTGCTCAAAGGTAATATTGTATGCTTTGCTCTGTCTTTCTGCATTTCTTCTTCCATTTTATTGAGAAGAAGCTTGCGGTTGGCTGACACTGCCAAATCAATAAAGTCTATCACTATGATACCGCCTAAATCTCTCAAACGCATTTGTCGGGCTATCTCTACGGCAGCTTCGCAATTAACAAGGAGGGCATTCTCTTCCTGATCTTCGGAAGACTTGCTGCGGTGTCCGCTGTTTACGTCTATCACATGCATTGCCTCCGTCTGTTCTATGACAAGATATATCCCACTGCGGATTGTAACCACTTTGCCGAAAGAGTTCCTAATCTGTGAAGCTACTCCGAATTGTTCAAATATAGGTGTTTGCATTTTGTACAAATGCAGTATATCTTCTTTCTCGGGACAAATGGAAGTGATATATCCCTTTATTTCATCGTGTAAATCGGTATCGTTGACATATACGCTGTTAAATTCCTCAGTTAACAGTTCTCTTAATATGACAGAGGTTTTATCCAATTCAGAAACCAATTTGGCAGGCGGTAAGGCTTTGGGTAGTTTCTTCTTTATATTTTCCCACCTTGCAAGCAAGCCTTTCATGTCATTGTCCAAATCGGCTGCCGACTTGCCCTCTGCTATTGTGCGTATGATAACGCCGAAGTTGTCGGGCTTTATGCTTTTTATCAGTTTCCTAAGTCTGTTCCGCTCCTCCATGGATTGTATTTTTTGCGAAACTGAGACTTTGTCTGTAAACGGTGTCAACACCAAATAACGTCCTGCAAATGACAATTCGGTTGTCAATCGCGGTCCTTTTGTGGAGATGGCCTCTTTGCTTATTTGCACAAGAATCAGTTGTCCTTGTTTGAGAGTTTCTCCTATTTTGCCGCCTTTCTCCAGCTTTTTGTCTTTGAATGAAGCAAAGTCAACCGAATCCAAACTGTTGGCAAGTCCGGCTTTTGTGAATTTTTCAAGGGCATTGTAATACAAGCCCAAATCAAGATAATGTAGAAAACCATCTTTCGAAAAGCCCACATCTACAAAGGCAGCATTCAAACCCGGCAGTATTTTCTTTACCTGACCGAGGAAGATGTCGCCTACAACGTGGGTTATTTCCGATTTACCTTGATGTAACTCCACCAGACGTTTATCCTCCAAAAGAGCAATGTCAACCCCTGACGGCTTTACATCGATAATCAAATCCTTGTTCACTTGATTTCGGTATTAGATGATTAAAAAAAGCATTGCGAAACACTTATCTGCTCGTCTAAATGTTTCGCAATAGCATTCAAAAGTCCAACGAGAAGATTATTTCTTCTTATGTCTGTTCTTTCTTAGCCGCTTTTTACGTTTATGCGTAGCCATCTTATGGCCTTTTCTTTTCTTTCCGCTTGGCATAACTTTGAGTATTTAGATTGTTATTTTACTTGTTTTACATTCTTCTTTACCGATTCCATGAAAACCTTTGCAGGCTTAAAGGAAGGTATATAATGAGCAGGTATTATAATAGTGGTATTCTTGGAAATGTTTCTACCTGTCTTCTCTGCTCTTTTCTTTACTATAAAGCTGCCGAAGCCTCTCAAATATACGTTTTCCGCTTCCGGTTTTGTCAAGGCATCTTTCAATACAGTCATGAACGCTTCCACAGTCTCTTGAACTGCCATCTTCTCTATGCCTGTTCTTTGTGCAATTTCTGCAACGATTTCTGCTTTTGTCATATTCTTTATAACCTTTATAATTTATAAAACTCTTATTTCACACAGTCTCTTCCCCCTAAACAAGGACTTAACGAGCTCTGATAGAGTTTGCAAAGATACAAAAAAAATCGATTGACCAACAAAAACGATTTATTTTCAGCAGGATTTTATCGAATATCACCTCCAACGAGCCGACATTATCTGCGAAAAGCATATAGGAAATCATTCCAGGAACTCATTTTCGTCCTTTATTCTTGAACACAAATACGTCCATGACAGACTCTTCTCTTTCAAAGTGCGGAAAACATATTTCTTACCCGATTTATTGGTCAGCTTATTCGAGCGAACACAAGGATTGATCATCAGGAAATATTTATACGGACAATCAAGTTTTCTTGCAAAAGCCGGCATATCCGAAATAGAAGTATCCACCACGACTTCATTATACTCCAAGGCTTGATAACAATCCTTCTTTCGTACATAGAACCCATATTGTTGCGGGTTCTGCATAAGAATCTTATACGCCAAAATGCGATACACATACCTTGCCGTCTCCGAATTTATTGCCAACTCCCAATAAGACTTGCACTCCTGCTGTCTCATCTTCGCACGCAGCCCGGCTTCTCCGCAGTTGTACGCAGCACAAGCCAAAGCCCACTCTCCAAAGCTGCCGTACGCCGCTTTCAAAAACCGCACTGCCGCCTTGGTCGATTTCCTTAAATCATATCTTTCGTCCCATTCCGCATTCACCTCCAAGCCGTATTCCTTTGCCGTTGCCGGCATAAATTGCCAAAAGCCCGAAGCCTTGGCGGGTGAAGTAACATCGTTCAAAGCACTCTCTGCCACCACCAAATACTTCAAATCCTCCGGCGCTCCGAACTCTGCCAACAAACTCTCTATTTCAGGAAAGAACCTCCATGAACGCTTCAATATCAAAAATGTGGAACTATGTTGATACATAATCGTCGTCAATTCCCTGTCCAATGCCTCCCTCACAAACACATTATCCAACGGCACCGCCTGCCCGCAAAGCCTTAAAGAATCAGGCAAAGGAGCCGAGAAATTCTGCAGATGTCTGTTAATCATATCCCTATACTCCAGCTCGGGCGAAGGCAGCCTTTTGGAAAAAATAAAAACCTGACAGCAAATCGAAACAAGCCCGATGGCAACCGCCACAACGCTCAACAACAACGACAAATTAAATCTTCTCATGATTCGGAACCTATATTTCGTTTTACTCCCCGCGAGTATCCGTATTGTACATGACATACTTTCTGTCGATGCTCATCTTAACCTCTTTGAGAGCCTTTTTGATGCGAACCGACGGCTTGTAAATCAGCCTCAGTTTCTTCACCGTCGAGAGGTTTATCTCTTTGAGACTGTCCACCGCCCTTGAAGAAAGCGAGGGGTGAATGGAACCCAACTTATCCAGCTTCACTCCGCGACCCAAGCGTATATTCTCGACAATAATGTCCTGCAATTCACCCAAGGCAAATTGCACCTCATGTTCCGTAAGCGTCGTTCTCTCTGCAATCAACCTTGCCATATCATCGAATTCCAAAGGTCGTACGGGATAAAGTCTGAGAAAAAACTTCTCTTTCGACAGCCCGTTCTCATGCACCATTTGTTTCTTTGCAATCAATCTCAACATGGTATGAATATATCGAATTAAAAAACAATACTCCTTGTCTGTCTGGAATTTACTTTGTCTTGTGTCTCTTTCATGCTTTGTTACATTGCATTTATTCCG